>DASXHY010000360.1:0-3488 GCA_036488095.1 Verrucomicrobiia bacterium
CAGTGACGATTCAACCGCCGTCAAACTTCCATGAAATTTCCTCGGGTTTCAGCAACGCGATTGGTTTGGCCTGGACGGCCAGTGGCACGCCCGGAGTGACCGGTTACCGGATACTTTATGGAGTGACCAGCGACAACCTCACCAATTCGATGACCGTGGGAAATGTGAATTCAGCCATCGTATCGGGTTTGACGCCCGGCCAGACGTATTACTTTCAGGTGATCGCGATAACGGCGGGCGGCGAGAGCGTGGCCACGGCGATTATTACCGCCCAGCCGGACACCGCTGTTGGCATTGTCCCTTTGTTTGATGCTACCACGATATTGGAACCGGACACCGTTTCGAATACGCCTTCAGCGCTCATCACGGTTCTGGGTGATCGCGCCCGCGATCGGCACGCGCGCGAATCGCAGTTCATGCTCTACGACCACTACCTGAGCTGGTATTGGGAACAACGGGTGGCGCAAATTCAAATTATTGATCACGTCGCCAAGGGCGGCACGGACATCGTTTTCAATTACACGACCCAGGACCAGTTGAACCCGGCGGAATTCCGCACTTTCTTCCGCGGCATCACGACTGTGGCGGAGTACCAGAATAATCAGCAGGCGACCCTGGTCTCTTCCAATGTCTCCGCTTTTCCCGGAGAGACGGATTTTAATTATACCGCCACGATCAGTGCGAACAGCCAGTTCAATCGCCCGTTGCAATTGGGCGATCGCGTTGAAATCGAAATCAGCCAGTTCCTGTTGAATCCCCGGCACGGGCGGGACAATTATTATGGGACCGTGCTGCTCTATGTCGTAGGGCAGGGGATCGTACCCTGGCAGGAGGGTCAGGACATGGGCTTGACCGGCGGTATCGTCGGCAACGTGAATCAGAATCTCGACTCTTATCCTTTGCCGACCAATGCCTGGCTCGGCGGCAGGACAACATTGCCGTATCAATACTCCAATGAGCCGACGAATCACTTCAAGGAATTGGCGGGAAATATTTCGCCGACGAATGCGGAGTTATTCATGCTCGGCCGCCGCTTGCATCACACCGACTTTGGCGATGGTTCGCATTCCGAACCGGATAATCCGATTTATACGGAACAGGTTGGCAAGCTGGGCCCGAAGTTCGTGAATCGCAGTTGCGTCGCGTGCCACGTCAATAACGGACGAGCGCTGCCGCCGGCTATTGGCGCACCCATGCTTCAGTCCGTTGTGAAAGTAGGCAGTGACGCATATGGGTCGCCGCATCCGATCCTCGGTTCCGAATTGCAACCACAGAACACCAGCGGGCCGGCAGAAGGCAGCGCCACGATTTCGGGTTACACGACCGTCAATGGCCAATACGGCGATGGCACGCCCTATACATTGCAAAAGCCGAACTACACCTTTCAGGGCGTCACTCCCCAGTTTTATTCCGTGCGCCTCGCGCCACAGTTGGTGGGGCTGGGACTGCTGGAAGCGGTGACGGAAGATTCCGTGGAGTCGATGGCCAATGCCGGCGGCGCCGGCCGCGTGGCCACCGTGATCGATCCGCAAACGGGACAACAACGGATCGGGCGCTTTGGCTATAAAGCCGGCAAGGCGCGCTTGCTTCATCAGGTGGCCGGTGCGCTCAACAATGACATGGGCGTGACGACCTCGATCTTTCCAGTGCTGGACGGTGATACCACCAATGGCACACCCGAGTTGAGCGACAGTGATCTCGACCATTTGACGCGCTACATTGCGTTGTTGGGAGTAAGCGCACGCCGCAATCTCACGAATGCGCAGGCGTTGCACGGCGAACAGCTTTTCACGAGCGCCAATTGCGTGAGTTGCCATCAACCCACGCTTACCACCAGCGCCTATCATCCGCTGGCCGAGTTGCGGAACCAGATCATTCATCCTTACACGGATTTGCTCTTGCACGACATGGGTCCTGGGCTGGCCGATAATATGGGCGAAGGCAACGCCAGCGGTGCGGAGTGGCGTACAGCGCCGCTCTGGAGCATCGGCCTCACGGCCGGCGTCGCTGGCGGCGAGGCTTATTTGCACGATGGACGCGCGCGTAGCCTCGAGGAAGCCATCCTTTGGCACGACGGTGATGCCGCAGCGGCAAAAGAGGCCTTCCGCACCATGTCGGCATCGGATCGCGCGGACCTGATCGCCTTCCTGAAATCACTGTGACATTCGAAACGCACCAGGCGGTGCATTTTCCGGCGTCTGTCCCGCGCGTGTGACAAAACGGTAGATTTAGAGCATTGTCAAAAATACTGTAGCCGCTTTCACCTTCAAAACCTGATCCTTCAAAGATTTCTATCGACAAAACAGCATGCCGAATATTAAAATCGAGTCTCCCTATTTGATTTCGTGCAAATAGGGAGACTCATCTTTTTTCTCAGGAAAAAAAAGAGTTAATGGATTCCGATAGTCAAATCTTTTTTCTATCGCCTCTTCGAGGCTCGGGAATTTTTTCCACAGGGTCCACGGCTCGCACCGGTTAGCATTTGACGATGCTCTGCGGCTATGAACTTTTTTTGATCCGCTCTCGAACGAAATTAGGAGGAAGTGCGCGATCGATCAATGCGTGGCCAATCCAGCCGTTTTCTCATCTACGTAAAACGGAATATTCGCGTAGGCTGCTTTCTGGTGGCGATCCATCACGTAAACAAACAGTCGATACGCGCCCGGTTTGGAGGGTGCTTTGAGCTGCGCGTTTGCCGCAGCGTCCTGGACCAGGCCCGGCAGGCGCGCAGGCTGGCTTTCGAAATCGCCGCCAATGGATTGGGCGCCGCTTTCCTCCATGATCTCCCACGAATAAGTCAGCGGATCGCCGTCGGGCGATTGAGCGCTGACCGCGGCTGCGTAATTGTGACCGGGCAAGAGATGAATATTTTGCTGCGCGGTTTTCCCCTCCAGCGAGAAGCTTTTCAATTGCGGACTCCGCAGTGCTGGCCATTGGCCGGTCCAAAGGTATTGCATGACATCCACAGTTTCAGTGGCTTCGCCGGAATTCAGGAACATTCCATACCACGTCGGTGTCCGCTCCTGTTTTTGGCCCCAAAGAAAAACGTAGGACCCTAGGCAATTGGTGGTATCCGAAGCAATGGCGACCTCATAACGCTTATGATAACAACCCGCCTTCACGGAGCTGTTATCCTCAATGGGCGCTCCCCATTCCGTTTTGCCGCATTCCCAATGTCCCGTGGCGCCCCATTCGGTCACCACATAGGGACCGGTCCATCCGCTGTCGCGCAGTTCGCGGGGGAGATTGACGATATCGGCGTAGGATTGGACGCAAAGGAAATCGATATCCGGTAGGCGACTTTTAATCTGATCGACCAGCTCCCTGTTGATGCCCGCAAGCGAGGTGGTGGTGGGATGGTTCGGATCCAATTGATGGATCATTTTCGAAATTTCGTTGACCGCGTCCCAAACCTTGGGATTGTGCGAATTCAAATTCAATTCATTGCCGATATCCCAAAACAGCAAAGCCGGATGATTTTTGAATTG
>DASXHY010000073.1:0-2673 GCA_036488095.1 Verrucomicrobiia bacterium
TGGACATCCTCAGTCCTATGCGTTTGCTAAGTATACAAGCCCGGAGATGGAAATTACACGCCGCAATCAACGCACCGGCTCAAGCACCACTCGCCGCAACCAGAAAAGCTCCACGCCGTCGCTTTGGGGACGCACCGAAAGGGGAATGACTCCCGGATTTTTGATCGAGACGATGCCGATGGACTGTCGAATCAGCATCAACGGCTGATGATTGTCGTATTCGCCCGTAAGAAGAGTTTCGAAATCCAAAGTTTGCCGCCCGAATTGCACCCGGCCTTCGCGACCCCTGGAAGCGCCGGCGCAGGCGTAATCCAGCGACACCCGGTAATCACCGGGTTCGAGAACGCGCACCGAAAATTCCGCGCCGTCTTCGGGGCGCAGCATTTTTTCAATGCAAGTATCGTGCTTCCAATTTCCGAAATAGCGGCTGTGAGTCACGCTGACTGATTTCGCATTGCCTCCCAACCGCGCGCGTGCGGCATCCAGGGAAAATGAATCAAACTGCCGCGAAATCGTCACCGGCGCATTCGACCATGAATCGTGGAGCGTTCCTGAATATTCCACCACCGCCACGCTGTCACGCGAGTCCGGCAATGGCGCCGGCAATGTGATTCGCAAATCGTCACCACACCTGCCGGCGCGCAACGGCTTGCCATTCAAGAGGGCGACACGCCCAATTTTCGCGGTGAAGTCGGGAACCACCAGTGAATTGTCCGCCGGCGGTTGAAATACGTGCAAATAAAGAATCCCGGGTTTCGACGTGGCCACTCCCCAGGGCTGATCGGGAAAGGGAGAACGTGTCGTGCCGTAAATGCTCTCGCCGTTCGCCGCCAGCCAGCGCCCGACCTCGCGCAGATAGGCGAGCGATTGCTCTGGAATTTTACCCGTCCCGTCCGGTCCCACGTTGAGCAACAAGTTTCCCCCCCGCGCCGCGGTGGCGGCGAGAAGATGCAGAATCTCCAGCGGCGTTTTGAAATCCAGGTCGCCTTTCACGAACCCCCAGGAATCATTATGCGTGAAAAGCGCCTCCCACGGGCCATTGGTTCCGACCGCCGGGAGTTCACTGTCGCCGAAATCGCGGAAGTCGCCGAATCCGTTCCCGACGCGGCTGCTGATGAGGCATTGTGGCTGAAGCCGCCGCACTTCGTCCATGAACGCAACCGTTTCATCGCGGCTCAAACCGCCGGGCATGTCAAACCACATCAACCCGAGCGGTCCGTAATTGGAAAGCAACTCGCGGATTTGCGGAATCGATTTTTCATGATAATAACGCGCGTAATCCTTGTCGCCTTCCTTGAAATCCCATTTGTTTCCGCCGCCATTGGGCTCGTGCCAGTCGAGAAATTGCGAGTAATAGAATCCAAATTTAATTCCTTCCGCGCGACAAGCCGAAGCCAGCCCGGCCATCGGATCTTTCCCGTAGGGCGTCGCCTCCACGATGTTGAACGGCGAAACTTTCGAGTCGTACATCGCGAAACCTTCATGGTGTTTGGCCGTGATGACGAGGTAACGCGCCCCGGATTCACGCGCGAAACGCGCCCAACCCGCCGCGTCAAAATTCGTGGGATTGAATTCCCGGGCCGCCTTTTCGTATTCCGCAACCGGAATTTTTGCGCGGTTCATGATCCATTCACCGGAGCCATAGTAGGATTTTCCCTTCCACTCGTTTCCAAGCTGCGAATAGAGTCCCCAATGCATGAACAACCCAAATTTCGCGTCGCGAAACCATTGGTCGCGCGCCGCAACCGGCCCGGCCGCGGCCGCCGGGGATGAAAGCTGGAGTCCAATGGCAATGACGCCCGAAAAAACGAACCGGAAGCGTGACATCGCTTAATTGTTGTTGCCCGGACTGCCCGCAAAGGAAGGAAACACGTACCCGCTCGCCACAAATCCAAGGTCGTGCGGGGTCATCGCCAGCGTGGTCGCCTGACAAGTGGCCGGTCGGGAGCCGTTTGCATTGTTTCCGAGCAGGATGGTCGCCGGGTCGAGCCACTTGTGGCTTTGCGCGTGCCCATCCACATAGCTGAATGTCGCGCTTGTCTGGTGAAAAGCAGCCGGACCGTCATACCACGTCGGCGGCGGCCAGGAGCCGCTCACCACCAGTTCCCAGGAGTTTTGATTTTCAAAAACTGAATACGCGCCGGCCGATTGGCTCCGCGGATCGTTTTCCTCCAGCCACACAAACGCGTCGCTCGGATGTCTCACCTGGGATTGCTTCGTAATCAGGTTCGGAGTGCCGCCGGTCCCGCTCTTGTCGCCGTTCAATCCATTGATCATCGAGAAACTGCAGAACGCCCAATTGCCCGAGCGAAAGCGGTCATCCGCCGGGCAATGCAGGAGGTCTGGATTTTTGCAATAAGGACTCAGCGCGCCCTGCTTGAAACCTTGCTCATCCAAATACTGGTTCACTTGCGCCGGGGAATAGGAGGTGGGAACCGTCGGCATGACAAAAGCTCCGGCGGCAGGCGATACCCGCCAATCGGTCACCGCCTGGCAATTCGCCCCCACGACTTTGTCATTATTCTCGTCCGCATACAACTTCCACGCCAGCACAAGCTGCTTCTGGTCGTTTAAGCAGGCGGCAACCGCCGCCTTTCTCTTCGCGCTGGCCAGTGCCGGCAGAATCATCGCGGCCAGAATCGCAATGATCGCGATGACCACCAGCAGTTCAAT
>DASXHY010000377.1:0-4426 GCA_036488095.1 Verrucomicrobiia bacterium
GTTTTTCAATCGTCTTGCCTAATTTATACCGGGCTTCGCTCTTGGCGGAACCAAGCGCGTAGGCCGACTCGAAAACCTGGCGGTAGGCGATGGCGGCATTCGTGAATTGATCCGGGTCCCGCGTTCCCATGTCAAAGTAACAGTCCCCAATTCTTCCCCAGGCCTGCGCCGCCTGCCAGGTATTGCTCTGGGTTTGAGGAATGGTCTTTAAACTTTGAATGGCCTCGTTCAAATCCTGGGTTTTATTGGTGGAATCCTGGCTGATGGTCGCGTCCGCGTAGGCCATCGTGGCCTGCACCCGCAAATCGAGCGGGCAATCCGGGCTCAAAAGACTGGTAAAATAATTGATCGCCTGTTTGTAGGCGAAACGGGCCATGGCGGAACTGCCGGCCATCAATCGCGCACGGTAGGTCAGTTCCAACGGCGGCCAGTTCGTGTTCTGGAAAACGAGTTGGTAGTTTTTCTCGGCCGTCACGTAGTCGCCCTCCCGGAAATAAAAATCGCCCACCCACCACTGCGCGCGCGCCGCAAGTCCATTGGTCGGAAAATGCGCGATGAAATTGGTAAAGAGCATCAGGGCGTTGGTTTCGCGGCCGGCCATGTACTGGTCCCACGCCACGCTGAATTTAGCCTGCGGCATCAAATAATGGCGAGGAAAGGCATCGGCCCATGCGCTGTAATTGGTAATGGCGGCATCCCAATTCCCTTCCCGCTCAAAAGTGCGCGCGATGGCCAGGCGGACCTCGGGCAATAACGAGTTGGTGGGATAACGCTCCTCAAATTCGGCAAACAATTTTCGCGCGCCTGCCGCATCATTCTGTTCGGCCAATCCCTGCCCGGTCAGCAAAAGGGATGAAGGTCCGGCAAAACCATCGGGATACCATTCCAGAATATTTTTCAGCGCGCTCATTGTCGCGACGAGGTTTGTTTCCTCCAATGCCGCCCGGCCTGATTGATAAAGCGCGCGCTCGATCAAATGGTGGTCCTTCGCCTCCGCCAATGATAAATACTTGGCGGCGATGAAATTGTAATTCGTGATGGCATCGGCAAATTGCCGCGCCTCAAACTGTGTGTCCGCCCATTTGAAACGCGCCTCAGCCTGTTCTCCGGAATACGGCAGGCGCTCAACTGCATTGCTGAACGCGTCCTGGCTTTCGGCAACTTTTCCCTGGCTCCATAAACACCAACCCTTGTCCAAAAACGCTCTGCCGACCAGAGGACTATTCGTGAAGGCGGTCAATATTTTGTTGAACTGGCCCAACGCATCGCGAAAAAGATTCGTGGCTCCGCCAATCCGGTTCGTATCGGAGCCGGAGAGCGCCTGTTTCAAACGCACTTCTCCCAGCGTCAGCATCGCCAGATCGGTCGGCTCGGGCGCGGGAAATTGCTCCAAGAAATTCTCAAGCCGCAGGGCCGCGTCCGGCAGTTTATTCTGCTTCAAATCCAGCTCGGTGATTTTCAGAATGGCGAGACGCTGTTGCTCAGGCGGGACGTCCGGCGCGAGGTTGTTGGTGTAAGCGTTCACGGCGGCATCGAGATTTCCCAACTGTTCCAGCACCCCCGCCTGAAACGTGAAACCGGCCGAGCGATTGGTTTTGTCCTCGGTGAGAATCAGCGCGGACGCTCCCGCCAGCGCTTCATCCAGATGGCCTTCCGCGCGCAACCGCCGCGCCGCGAGATAGTCACGCTGCCATTTCAATTGAGTGTCCAGCGTTTGCTTGTCGAGGGCTTTGACCGTGTCTTCCACATGCGCGAAATCGCCCTGTGCCAATTGCGCTTCTCCCAGCAGCAGGAAACCCGAAGCGACCGTCTCGCTGGCGCCATGGCGAACCGACTGCTGAAAAAGCCCATTCGTCTGGCCCAGTAACTGGACCACTCGCGGCCATTTTTCCAGACGCACAAATGCTCCGGCCTCGCGGATGGTTGCATCGAGGGATTTCGGCGAATCCGGATATTTTCGCAGCATGTTATCGAAAGTGTCCGCGGCGCCCGCGTAGTCCTTGTTCTGAAAGCGCGCCTGGCCGAGCCAATAGAGATAATCGCGCGCCAGATTGCCGGCGCGATTTTGGTTGGTCAGGAGCAAATCAATCGCGCCGGAAACCTCGCCAGATTTCAGCCTCGCCTGCGCCTGATAAAAAATCGCCTCGGGCACCCGGACCGAATTGGGATATTTCTGGATAAAATCGGCGAACTTCTTTTCCGACAGCCCCGGAGACGTGGATAATTCATCCATCGCCACCGCAAAGGCGCGGTCTTCGGGAGATGGCGCGGCAAAAACCGGTGCAGCGCCGAAAACCAGCGCCACCAGGATTAAAAGCCATCGATTCATACGACCCATGCGAGCGGAGTGTAACGGATTTGATCCGGCTGCGAAAAGGTCGAAATCATCATGCGGCCGATAAAACGACGCCTTCCAAAACCTGGCGGAGATACCGCCCGGTATGGCTCGCCGCGCATTCAATGATTTTTTCAGGCGGGCCCTGTGCCACTATTTGCCCGCCGCCCTCGCCGCCCTCCGGGCCCAAATCAATCACCCAATCCGCCGTTTTGATCACATCCAGATTGTGCTCGATGACCAGCAGCGTATTTCCCGCCGCGCGCAACTTGAACAGCACTTCGAGCAATTTCGCCACGTCATGAAAATGCAGGCCGGTGGTTGGCTCATCCAAAATATAGAGCGTGCGGCCGGTGGCTTTGCGGCTCAGTTCCGAAGCAAGTTTCACCCGTTGCGCTTCACCGCCGCTCAAAGTCGTCGCCTGCTGCCCAAGCCGGATATAACCCAGGCCCACCTCCGCGAGCGTGAGCAGCGGATCGTAAATCTGCGGCACCGCGCGGAAGAAGGTCACGCCTTCATCGACCGTCATGTCGAGCACGTCGGCGATATTTTTTCCCTTGTAAGTGATTTCCAGCGTCTCGCGATTGTAACGCCGGCCGTTGCACGCTTCGCACGTCACATAAACCGGTGGCAGGAAATGCATCTCGATCTTGATCAAGCCATCGCCCTCGCATTTTTCGCAACGCCCGCCTTTGACGTTGAAACTGAACCGACCGGCGTCGTACCCGCGCACGCGCGCTGCCGGGAGGCGAGAAAACAAATCGCGAATCGCATTGAACATTCCGGTGTAGGTCGCAGGATTGCTGCGCGGAGTGCGGCCAATCGGGGTTTGGTCGATGACAATGACTTTGTCGAGGCTTTCAAATCCCTTCAAGGCGCGGTGAACCCCGGGACGCTCCTTTGACCCGAAGAATTTGCGGAACAGCGCGCGCCGCAAAATATCGTCCACGAGCGTGCTCTTTCCCGAGCCGCTCACGCCGGTGACGCAGGTGAGCGTGCCGAGGGGAATGCGCGCATCGACGTTTTTCAAATTATTTTCGCGCGCGCCGAGCACTTCCAGCCAGCCCTTTTCCGACGAGGGTTTGACGCGTTGCTTGGGCACGGGAATGGTCAATTCGCCCGTGAGATATTTCGCGGTGAGCGAATGCGTGTCGGCGAGAACCTCCTCGAGCGTGCCCGCCGCGACCAATTCACCACCGCGCACGCCGGCGCCCGGGCCAAGATCGAGAATGTAGTCCGCATGGCGAATGGTGTCGGCGTCGTGTTCGACCACCAGGACGGAATTGCCGAGATCCCGCAACCCTTCGAGGGTGCGCAGCAGCCGATCGTTGTCGCGTTGATGCAGGCCAATGCTCGGCTCGTCTAAAATATAAAGCACGCCCACGAGTCCGGCGCCAATCTGGGTGGCGAGACGAATGCGTTGCGCTTCGCCACCGCTCAGCGTGCCGCTTTCGCGATTCAGAGTCAGGTAACCGAGGCCGACATTGCGCAAAAAACCAAGCCGCGCGCGGATTTCCTTGATGATATCGCGCGCAATTTTTTCCTGAAACTCGGTGAGCTTGAGCGTGGCGAAAAAAACATCGGCCTTTTCCACTGACAGCGAACACACGTCCATTATTGATAGGCCGGGAATGACGAATGACGAATGGAATCATTGGGCTTCTCTGCTCCATTCGTCATTTGAAATTCGTCATTCAGCAATCGCACCGCCAGGATTTCAGGCTTGAGCCTTTGCCCGCCGCATGCGTCACAAAACTGAGGCGACATGAAAGCTTTGAGCCGGTTCTTGGTGAACTCGCTTTCGCTCTCGTGATAGAGCCGCTCGAGATTCGGAATTACCCCTTCAAACGGCCGCGTAATTTTGCTCTGCTTGCCCGCGCGCCAGAATGTGAATTCGATTTCCGTCGCGCCCGAACCCCACATGAGCGCGCGCTTGAAGTCTTCCGGCAAATCCTTGTAAGGCGTTTCCAAGTTAATGTTGTAGTGGCCAGCCACCGCGCGCAGCATCGCCTTGTAATAGACCACCATGCGCTTGCCGCCGCGCCTCCACGGCAGCACGGCCCCCTGCTCCAGCGATTTTTCCGCGTCCGG
>DASXHY010000262.1:0-4839 GCA_036488095.1 Verrucomicrobiia bacterium
CTTGGACAAAGTTACGATCATGGCAGAACCTTACTTTTTCCTTGTTTAGTGCAAGCGAGCTATCGCCATCTGTCCTTAGAACTGCACCTTCGGCGCTTCCTTCTCCTCCGGTTTATCAATCACAAACGATTCCGCCGGCGCGAAATTAAACGTGTTCGCGATAATGTTCGCCGGGAATACCTCGCGCTGCGTATTGTAAGCCATCACCGAATCATTGTAGGCCTGGCGCGCGAAGGAGATTTTATTTTCCGTGGACGTCAACTCCTCCGTGAGCTGCATCATGTTCTGATTCGCCTTCAAATCGGGATATTGTTCCGAAACCACCATCAGGCGGCTGAGCGTGCCCGCGAGGCCCGTTTCCGCGGAACCCAAACTCTTCATCGCGCTGGCATCACCCGGATTGGCGGCGGCGGTTTGCGCGGCGGCGTAGGCGATATTTCGCGCCTTGGTCACACTCTCCAGCGTCTCGCGCTCGTGCTTGATGTAGCCCTTCGCGGTCTCGACCAGGTTCGGAATCAGGTCGTAACGGCGTTTAAGCTGCACGTCGATTTGCGCGTAGGCGTTTTTATAGCGATTGCGCAGCGAGACGAGCCGGTTGTAAGCGCCGATGACGAACATCACCAGGAAAAACAGGATGATCAGCGCGCCCAACAGAATCATTAAGCCAAGTCCAAGTCCGGTCATAATTCACCTTTCTTTAAGTCAACTAACAGCTAGGCCAAAGCCGCCAGGTAGGCAATTACAATTTTGAACGGGAATTCAAGTGACATAAACTACGTAGCAGCCGACGTGAGGAGGCTCTGACTTTTTTTTCCGCAGAATTTGCGAGCCTCCTCACGTCGGCTGCTACAATATTTGTGGAGAGGCAGTCGCGGAACTTGTCTCCCTCAAAATCAATTCGCAAACCCCTGTTCCTTCAACCAGCGCGCACACTCCGCCACCCAGGGATGCCACTTTTGCGGATTATATTGCCTGCTTCCCAGTCCCATTCCGTGGCCGCCATGCTGGTACACATGCACCTCAAATGGCACCCCCGCTTTGCGCAACGCGTCCGCGAATTGAAGCGTGTTTTCCACCGGCACCGTCTTGTCCTCGTCCGTGCTCCAGATAAAACAGGGCGGCGAATCTTTCCCGACCTGCAGTTCACTCGAAGTTTCCTTCACCAACGCCAGCGGCGGATTCTCGCCCAGTAAATTGTGCTTCGAGCCTTGATGAGTCAATTCACCCATCGTGATGACCGGATAACAAAGCACCGCGACATCCGGCCGCGAACTCTGCCGGTCAATCACGTCGGTCGCATTGGAATTTCCCGCGTCGAAATGCGTCATTACCATTGAAGCGAGATGCCCGCCGGCCGAGGAGCCGATGATGCCGATGCGATTGGGATTCAGTTTCCATTCATTGGCGCGCGCCCGCACCAATCGAATCGCCCGCGCGCCGTCCTCAAGCTCCACCGGATATCGATAGCCCGAGGAACCAAGCCGATACTTCAACACAAAACACGTGATGCCTCTGCTCACCAGCCAATGCGCGTAACCCTTACCTTCATGCGGCGCCAGCCCGCCGTATCCACCGCCCGGGCAAATCACCATCGCCGCGCCGGTGGCGCTTCCCGCTGCGGGTAAAAACGGCGTGAGAGTCGGAATGTCCTTGTCGGCATGGCCAAGCGCGCCCGGCGCTTCGCCGGACCAAAGCGGAAATGCAGCGCCAGGCTCGCCCGGCGGCACGGATGAATTGTTTGTTTCCTGCGCGAAAACAGATGCTCCGATGACAGCAGTCAAGAAAGTGAAAAGAAGAATTTTCATTTGCGGGAAATCAGAACTTCATTCTTCATTCCCGTCAACGGTGAATTATGCGCCCTGAAAATGCACACATATCTCTCGCCCCATGGCGAAGCGCGATGACTTTTCGTTCGTAGTTCCGCGTTTACGCGGTTCGGCAGGTCCGGCGCTTCACCGCATAAATGCGGAACTACAAACGATTACAATCCAAGTGCGGCTAAAAACCGCGTCGGCGCATCGATCTTACGATCAACGCGCCGACACCGAACCCCACTGAAATACGACCGGACTATTGATTGGCTCACTGGCCGGTGGCACTATTCGTGCCTGTGGCCGTGCCCGTTCCGTGAGTCGCATTATTATTGTATTGATCGCTCGAGCTGGTGCCTGTAGCAGCGGGCGTGTTGTTGTATTGGTCGCTCGTTCCGCCCATGCCGTTGTCATTCTCTTTTGAAGCGCACCCGGCGAGCAGCGCAATCAGACCAAGACCCAGAAACAATTTTTTCATACATCCTTTTATTTTCATCAATTACACTATCCCTCTTTTCCCTTTAACACAGGTGGGCTTACGCCCACCCCATTACCGCGACAACGCTGCCGTTCGTGTTTTAATCACGTCAGCGGTTATTATTGTTGTAGTCGTTGTTCGGACGACCTGTGGGCGCCAGGTTGTTGTTCTCCGGCTTCAAGGTGATGTTATTGACAACCTGCGTCACACCTTCGGCCCCTTTGGCAATATCCTCCGCGCGCCGCTTCTGATCTTCCGTATCCACGAACCCGCTCAGTTGCACCACGCCGTCAAACGTCTTCACGTCGACGCCGTTGAATTTGTACACCGGTTCGCGATTCAGATCGTGTTTGACGCTAGAGGTAATCGTTTTGTCATCCAACGCGCGACCTGCCGTCCGGTCACTTTCCGCGTTGTGATGGCTCAACATTTCGCAACCCGTCAATGCCATGACCGCACTCATACTGCTTAGTAGAACTATTTTTTTGAGATTTAACATAGGACATTTCCTTTCGCGAGCACGCTCGCATCGAGAAAACCCTTATTCCATGGGGTGTTTTGCCCGAAGTCGGAGATATGGGCAGCGGCCTTGCCTATCAGTGTCACGAAAATTAAAAGTCCGGGGGAAAACCGCGCGGGGACGCGAGCGAGCGCCGCTATTCCTGGAGGCCCAACATCGAGTAGGGTCGCACCCCATCTGTGCCAACCCCGAATTTCGGTTTCGCCTTGAACGAGAACGTGAACACGATCGAAAAATCCTGCGGGCCAACGCCGTTGTCACGCAAGCCCGCGGTCACGGCCGCCGTCCAGCTTCGCATATCGCGGTAGATGCTGTAATACTGCTCCTGCAATCGCCCGTTCCGTACGTCGAAATGATGCACCGCGCGCGTGCTCCAATTTTCGGTGAGCCGGAAAAAAAGCGCGCTGGTAAAAACATCGGCTCCCTGGCCCAACGCCGTCGGCACGTTCCGGAAATCATCCCGCAAATAAAAATGCCCAACCGTCCAGCTCCACAAATCGTTCGGTTGCAGCGTCAACGTGTGCAGCAACATGCGCCATTGCCGCGTGTTCAAATCCAGACGCGTCTGGGATTCCAGCCGGATCCATGAGCGGGGTGAGAGCGAGGCGTCGGAATACAAATCCGCGAACGTGCCCTGGCCGGCGCGCGGTTTCAAGCGCCAGTCGGTGTATAATTGCCAATCGAGCAGGTCCTGCACCTGCCCATCGCGCTTGGTCTGCAACTGGTTCCGCAGACCGAACCGCAGCACGTTCTCGCTGTCGATCGAATCAATCGAATTATATTCCGGAAATTCAATCGGCAACAGCCGCAGGCTCGGCAACTCGTAATCGAACTGCGGCAATTGCGTCGGCTTCGCGTTCGGGCTCGGCACATAAACGTAATTTACCGATGGCTCGATAATGTGCCGCAAGCCATCCACGTCGAGCAGATGGCTCTTCACCTCCGGCCAAACCTGCGAGGCCTTGAACGACACCTCCGCGCCCGTATTGAAAACGCGCCGCGATATTTCCTCCGTCGTCGCGCCCGGACCGCTGCCCTCCGTGTAGTAGGTAAACCGCCCGCCCACCCGCGGCGTGATATTGAGCCAGCCAAAGAGCGTTTCCGGCAGCGTCAACTGATGATACGTGTCCGCGCGGCCCGCCTCGTAATTATTCGACGTCGTCATGAAGCCGTTGGTCTCCGCGAACAGCCGGCGATAATAACCAATCGTGCTTTCACTATTGTAATAAAGCGGCAACTCCCCAAGCTGCTGTTGAAAGCCCGTCAGCCGCACGTCCGGCAGGCGCTCGACAGTTTCCAGAAAATCATCCACCCGCGGCTGCGCGAGTACATCGATGCTGAAATTCCGCCCTAGTTTGTCTGCCTCGATAAAAGTGCTCGGCTGCGGGTCCTGCCGGTAATCACCTTCAAAGAAATCGCGGTCCACTCCCCCATCGCTCTGGTAACGCACCAGCGCCCGCACCTCTAAATTCGTGTACGGCTCCGCCATGTAGGAGAAGTAAAGCCGCTGGCGGTTCTCATGAACCGGCGAGTTGACCAGGTTCGTGCTGGCATCGTCGTCATGCGTATAATAATAGCGCAACGTGCCCTCGCCCCAGCGGCCCAGCTTGTAATTGAAATCCGGCCCCACACCCACGCCACGCCGCTCGCGATAATCCAGGTGGAATTTCCCGTCCAACTCATCGTTCAGCCACCACGTGTAGCTACCCAGGATGAACGGCCCGAAAGAGCTCCGGTATCCCGGAACAAAATCAAAATTGTTCGCATGCGCGCCCAGGTTGCGTTCGTAATAAGGAAAATAAAATACCGGCACCCCCTCCGCATACACCAGCGCGTTCCACGCCTGCACCTTCACATTGGGAGTGATTCTCATCTCATGCGCGCGGATGCCGAACGCCGGTTTGGCCACGTCGTCCGTCGTAATGATTCCGTTCGTCGCGTCATACGTGCCGTGCTCCATGCGATTCGAAACAACCGTCCCGTGCAGGCCCTGGCCATCCATGAACACCGGCGGTTTCCCCGAGCGAAAC
>DASXHY010000316.1:0-5426 GCA_036488095.1 Verrucomicrobiia bacterium
CCAAAACGTTTTTCAAACCGAGATCGATTTCGTCAATGATCGCGTGATACGCGCCCCCGGTCTGAACAATCTTTACAACGAAACGCCGGTGCCAGGTCCTCCCGCCGCTGTTCAGCATGATCGCCATATCGCCTTGCCAAACACCTTCAAATCGTTGTGCATATTGCGTGTACCGGTGCTTGAAAAGGACCGACCGAAAGGTTCCGTCGATCGAAGCGAAAGTGGCTTTCTGGACGAACAGCGCCGTTGTGCCCGCGGCTAAAAGGACGGTCGCGCCAACGGCGATGGATGTTTTTATCTTCGTCCAAGCCATGACTTTCAGCGTTCCTTTTACCAGCGTTAAAATTGGGCCGCTCGCCAGCCCGCCTTTGGCAATCGCCGCCACCGCCGCGGATTTCGCAATCGCCGCCGGCGCGGTTTGGACGCAATGCATCGAAAGCGCTCCCGAAATCATGGCCGCCGTCGAATCGACCCCGCGCTTCGAGAAAAATTCCCGCAGCCGTTCCAGCGCGCGACTCACCCGTTTCTCAGCCGCATCCTCGCTTGCGCCCAGCGCCGCGCCCACATCCCGCAGATTTTTACCCTGATAAAAGCGGAGCAGGATGGCCTGGCGGTCTTTCTCCCGCAAATTTGCCACGGCGCTATCCAGCAGTGGCGCCAGTTTCGGCCAAACAACGTCTTCCGGTCCGTCCAAAATTGACTGCATGTGAGCCTCCTGTTCGCGATTTTGACGGCGGCTCTCGCTTCTGATGAAATTTGCCGCCGTCAGCCGCGTTGTTTGAAATAGCCAGCTAGATAGCGCCTTGTCGTGCCGCAGTCCCACCGCCTTTTTTGCCAGAATGATGAAGACAGCCTGGGTGATTTCTTCGGCATTCTCCGGGCTGCCGACGTGCCGGAGGGCAACGGAGTAGACCAGGTTGATGTGCCGCGCCACCAGCGTCGCGAACGCATCATCGCTTTGGCCTTGGACATATCGTCGCAATAGCGCGCTGTCTTCCGTCTGGTCCATTCGCCAATAAGTGTGCGCCGCCGCCCGGGAACCGACAAACAATTTACCACTCCTTCCGTCGCCAAAAATTTTCTCGCCCAATATCGCAAATCCAACCACACTCCCGCGCCCTTATGTCAGAAGAGATCTTCAGCCTAATCACCCAACTGGGAATTGTCCCCGTCATCGCCATCGAGAATGCGGACGCCGCCATTCCACTCGCTGACGCACTGATCGCCGGTGGTTTGCCCGTGGTGGAAATCACGTTTCGCACTGCCGCCGCCGCGGAAGTCATTCGCAAAATCGCGAAAGAACGTCCGCAACTGATCATCGGCGCAGGCACCGTCCTCACCGCTGCAAACCTCGAGACCGCCAAATCCAGTGGCGCCGCCTTCGCCGTGGCGCCGGGATTGAATCCGCAAACTGTTAAGCAGGCGCAAGCGATCGGTTTCCCCTTCGTGCCCGGCATCGCGACGCCCAGCGACATCGAGCTTGGCCTGTCGCTCGGCTGCAAGCTCCTGAAATTTTTCCCCGCCGAATCGAACGGCGGCGTGGGCATGCTCGAAGCCTTGTCCGCGCCCTACAAGCACACTGGCATCCGTTTTATGCCGACCGGCGGCGTGAACCCGGCGACCCTGGAAACCTACCTAAAGCTCGACACCGTCGCCGCCGTGGGCGGCACCTGGATCGCCAGGAAAGAAGACCTCGCCGCCGGCAAATGGGATGAAGTCCGCGCGCGTTGTAAAGCGGCGTTGGAAATTGTGGCGCGGGTGAAACGGTGAATGGTTAAATGAGTTAAATAGGTTAAATGGCCGTTTGAGGTCGTAAGGCTCTTCTCTTATTTAACCTATTTAACTCATTTAACCGATTTAACTTCTTTGACCGACTTTCTTTTGGTCGAAAAAGAACCTGTGGACTAAGGCATTTCTCCATTCGTCATTTCCCCCATAGAGCGTCCTACGCTCATTTCTGGGTTTCTCAACCCATAGCGGCACCGGGGCACAACGCCCACCATAGCACCCATAGACGACCTATGGCGTATGCGCCTGGAATGAACCTGTGTGCGTCAAAGTGCAACAAACTGAACACTAGCCGCTTAAATGAGGACTGATGCCACTACCGCGTCGGCGGCCCCGCCCGCCGGGCTTTCCACTGCCAAACAAGCGCTCCTCGCGAAATGGCTGCGCGGCGGCGCCAATGCCAACAATGCCGGTGAGAAATCCATCCCTCGCCGCCCGGATTCCGGCCCCGTGCCGCTCTCGCTCGAGCAACAACGGATTTGGTTTTTCAACCAGTTGGAGCCGGACAGCCCTCTGTATAATATGCCGATCTCGTCGCGATTGCGCGGCGCGCTGAATCCCCAGGCGCTTCAGCAAGCGATGGATCTCGTGGTCGCGCGCCACGAAGCGTTGCGCACGCGATTCACCGGCCAGGAATCGATGCAAACCATCGATGCTCCTTCCTCGGTGCCAATGCTCGCCATCGACCTGCGCGAATTTCCCGCCGCGCAACGTGAAGCCGAAGCCCGCCGCGTTCTCGAAGCTGAAGCGAAACGCCCATTCGATTTGTCGCGCGACCTGATGGTCCGCTCGGCGCTCGTCCGCCTGGACGAACAGGATTGGATTTTCCTCGTCCTCATGCACCACATCGCGTCCGACGATTGGTCCTGGCGCGTGTTTTGCAACGAAGTCGCGGCCGCCTACGACGCGATTGTTGCCAATCGAAAAATTGATTTGCCCGAGCCCGCGATTCAATACGGCGATTTCGCGGTGTGGCAAAAAGACTGGTTGCGCGGCGACGTTTTGGAAAAGCAGCTCGCCTATTGGCGTAAGCAATTGGAAGGCGCGCCGGCGGTGTTGGAATTGCCCGCTGATCATCCGCGTCCCGCCGCGCAATCATTTCGCGGCGCGTGCGAATGGCTGCGGCTCCCGCCCGGCTTGGCTGAAAAACTGAACGCCCTCGGTCAAACCGGCGGCTTCACGCCCTTCATGATTTTGCTCGCCGCCTTTCAAACGCTCATCCACCGCTACACCGGCCAGGAAGACATCGTCGTCGGCTCGCCCGTGGCTGGCCGCACGCGCGCGAGCGTAGAAAAAGTCATCGGCTTGTTCGTCAACATGCTCGCGTTGCGAACAAAACTGGATGGCAATCCCGGCTTTTTCGAATTGCTGCACCGCACGCAAACGACCGTCCTCGAAGCGCTCGCGCAACAGGAATTGCCCTTCGAGAAACTCGTCGAGGAATTGCAGCCGCAACGCAGCGCGAGCTATTCGCCGCTCATCCAGGTCATGTTCGCCTTGCAGGATGAATTGTCGGACAACTTGAAATTGCCCGGCCTCGCGACGGCGGCATTCCCGCTCGACCCGGGCACCGCGAAATTCGACCTCACGTTCACGATTGTAAAAAGCGCTTCCGGCCTCGATTGCTGCGCGGAATTCAACACCGATTTATTCGAAGCTGCAACGGTGCGCCGCATGCTCGCGCATTACGAAAAATTGCTCGAAGGAATCATCGCAAATCCTGACCAATGCCTCTCGGATATCCCGCTGCTGACGGACGAAGAGCGCGAGCGCATCCTTATCGATTGGAACAAAACCGCGATGGACTACCCGCGCGGCCAGTGTGTCCACGAGCTTTTCGCCGCGCAAGCCGCCGCCACGCCGAAGTCCGTTGCCGCCGTTTTTGGAAATGAATCGTTCACCTACGAGGAGCTCAACTGGCGCGCCAATCAACTCGCGCATCATTTGAAATTTCTCGGCATCGGCCCGGAGAGCCTGGTGGCCGTCAGCATGGAGCGCTCGCTGGAAATGCTCGTAGCGCTGCTTGGAACGCTCAAAGCCGGCGCGGCCTACGTGCCGCTCGACCCGTCGTTTCCCGCCGAGCGCCTTCGCTTCATGCTTGAGGACAGCAAAGCCTCGTTGCTCCTGACTCGTTCCAGTGAAAAGGAAAAGCTGGGCGAACTGACCAACAGAATTCGCTCCCTCTGCCTCGACACCGACTGGCGGTTGATCTCGGAAGAAGACGACGAAAATTTGTGCGTCGAAATGACGCCGGAAAATCTCTCCTACGTCATTTATACGTCCGGTTCCACCGGCTGGCCCAAGGGCGTGCAAATTCCGCATCGGGCCGTCGCCAATTTCCTCCATTTGATGCGCCGCGAACCGGGCTTGAGCGCCGCGGATACGTTATTGTCCGTGACCAGCATCTCGTTTGACATCGCCGCGCTGGAAATTTTCCTCCCGCTGACCGTCGGCGCGCGTCTTGTATTGGCCGGCTCGGACGACATCTTTGACGCGGCGCGCATGAAAATATTGATTCGCGACAGCCGCGCCACCGTGATGCAGGCCACGCCGTCCTTCTGGCAATTTCTCGTTGAGTCCGATTGGTTTGGCGATCGCCGGATGAAAGTTCTTTGCGGCGGCGAAGCGCTCTCGCGCGAACTCGCGGACAAATTGTTGGAGCGGGCAGGGGAGGTTTGGAACCTTTATGGTCCTACTGAAACAACTATTTGGTCGACTCTAACTAAAATCACGCCCGGCACTGGCCCGGTTTCCATTGGCCGCCCGATCGCGAACACACAAATCTATTTGCTCGATTCCCATTTGCATCCGGTTCCAGTTGGCATTCCTGGCGAGCTTCACATCGGCGGCGAGGGCGTGGCTCGCGGCTATCTAAACCGCCCCAAACTCACCGAGGAAAAATTTATTCCCGATCCGTTTGCCCCGCTGCAATCGCAATCCGCAGCAAAAGATTCTGCCCACGGCGGAATGACTTTCTCCCTCTCCCATCGGATGGGAGAGGGCCGGGGTGAGGGCTCCCCACGCCTCTACAAAACCGGCGACATCGCCCGCTACCATGCCGACGGCACGATCGAATGCCTCGGTCGCAACGATTTTCAGGTCAAGCTCCGCGGCCATCGCATCGATTTGGGCGAGATTGAATCCGCCTTGCGCCAGTTTCCAAACGTGCGCGACGCGGTCGTGGTGCTTCGCGAAGACGATCGCCGCCAAAAATGTCTCGTCGCGTATTTGCTTCGTTCCGCGCATCCCACGCCCGATGCCGGCATCCTGCAAGGTTTTCTGAGGAAGAAATTGCCGGATTACATGATGCCCGCCGCGTTCGTCGTGCTCGAAAAATTCCCGCTGACGCCCAATGGCAAAATCAACCGCCAGGCGATGCCCGCGCCAACGTCCGGTTGCGCGCGACCCGAACAGGCGTTCACTCCGCCGCGCACACCGGCGGAAGAAACGCTCGCAAAAATCTGGCGCGACCTTTTGCAGCAGCCGGAAATCGGCATCGACGATAATTTCTTCGAAATCGGCGGGCACTCCCTGCTCGCGATGCAATTGATGGCCCGCGTGCGCAAGGAATTCTCGGCGGAACTTTCGCTGCGAAATATTTTTGAGGCGCCCACCATCGCGGAACTCGCGGCCATTCT
>DASXHY010000353.1:0-3451 GCA_036488095.1 Verrucomicrobiia bacterium
GGCTGGAGTCGATCCGGCTTGAATTGTCGGAAGACGATCGGCGGCGGAAATAGCCGGGGAGAAGCTCCAAGCGTCCAAGATCCAAGCTCCAGAGAAATTCCAAATCTCAAGCTCCAAAAGCGCCAGCCGCCGTGAGTCGAACTTGAATCTTGGACGCTTGGTGTTTCTCTGGACGCTTGGATGTTGGTGCTTGGAGCTTTTCCCGTCACACGTCCGCTTCGGGAAAACGGTCGCGGATTTTTTTGCGGATATCTTCCTCGTCGTCCGGCTGGTAGCGCCGGCGAATAACCAGCCGCTGCACCGAGTCGAGCAATTCCAGCCAGTCGTCCAAGGGCGGTTCGGGCACGGCTTGCCATTGATCGAACCGTTTTTCGCGGTGAAAAAATTTCCATTCGCGCCCGACGTGCTGCGCGTAAACCTGGAGTTTCACGCCATCCTCGGTTACGCGTTTCCAACTGATTTCAGCTTTGGCCATGCGTTATATTATGTCACGGCAGGTCGACGCTCGCCACGGCCATGGCGGCGATGCCTTCTTCGCGCCCGACGAAACCCATGGTTTCATTGGTCGTGGCTTTCACGCCGATTTGCTCGATGCTCACACCCAATGCCTCGGCGATGCGGATTTTCATCTCGCGAATGAACGGATAAATTTTTGGCGCCTGCGCGATGACGGTTGCGTCGATGTTCACGATTTTTCCCTGCTTGAACGCGACCTGCCGGGCGGCTTCCTGCAAAAACACTTTGCTCGGCGCGCCTTTCCAGCGCGGATCGGTGTTCGGAAAGAAATGGCCGATGTCTTCCTCGCCGAGCGCGCCGAGGACGGCGTCGCAAATCGCGTGCATGAGCGCGTCCGCGTCCGAGTGGCCGTCGAGGCCCTTGGTGTGCGGAATTTCCACGCCGCCGAGGACGAGTTTGCGTCCGGCGACCAATTGATGAACATCGTAGCCAATGCCAACGTGAACCATGGGCGCAGACTAACGGGGAGAGTAAGGCTGACCAAGAAATTTATGACTGGATTATCGGCATGTCGAAGCGTTAGTGGCACGGGCATCTTGCCCGTGCGAATGCGAATTGAAACGCACGGGCAAGATGCCCGTGCCACTATGGGGCGGTTTCCCAATCACTTTCCATTTAATTTCCGGACAATCCGCGTCGTCATGCGCGTTGGCACAAAACCGGCCAGCGTGGCCATGAGTTTGTTCATCACGCCGGGAATCACGACGCGTTTGCCGCGCATCAAACCGCGATAACCGGACTGCGCCACGACGCCGGCATCCATCATGATTGAATTGCGGCGGAAATCCTGCATTTTGGCGCGTTCAAAAAATTCCGTGCGCGTAGTGCCGGGGCAAAGCGCGGTGACCGTCACGCCGGTGCCTTCCAGTTCCTCAGCGAGCGCGTGCGAGAACGATAGGACGAACGCCTTGGTGGCAAAATAAATGTTCGCGAAGGGGCCCGGCTGAAACGCGGCGGTCGAAGCGACGTTCATTATGCGGCCGTTTTTGCGGGCGAGCATTGGCGGGGCGAACAGCCGCGTGAGCGCCACGAGCGAATCCATGTTCACGTGCATCATGTCCAGGGCTTCGTGTTGCAGATCGCATTCGGCGAATGTTCCGCGCCAGCCGAACCCCGCATTGTTCACGAGCACGGAGATGGGCGTATCACGGAGTGCGTCGAAAAGTTCCTGCGGAGCGTTCGGCAGCGAGAGGTCTTTGACGAGAATTTTGGTTTCGATGCCGTGCTGCGCGTGGAGTTCATCCGCGACTTGTTTCAGGCGCGGTTCGCTGCGCGCAACGAGGACGAGATTGAATTTGTTGGCGGCGAAAACCTTCGCCAGTTCATGGCCAATGCCCATCGAGCCGCCGGTGATTAGCGCCCAGTCGTTCATAGGCGGGACTATAATGGGAAAGCGGCGTTTTGACACTCTTGGAAAAAAGTGCCTTCACCCCGGCCCTCTCCCATCCGATGGGAGAGGGAGAAACTTTGGGGCGCTGAAGAGATAGATTGGTCCGGGCTCAATCCAGCGTGGGGTGGCGTTCGGCGCGCGCGGAGCGACGCGCCCTACCGCCGCGGACATCTATTTGAATTTCACTGACCAACTGACTTCACCGCTCTTTGCCGATTGAATGGTGGTGCGAACGAGGTTTTCGTTTTGTGTGAACGCAGCGGTTGCGCCGCCGGAAACTTCCGCGGTGGCTGCGTTCCAATTCTTGTCCGGTAGAACGATTCTCAATTCATACGGATCACTGCCAACAATTTTGCTGCGGCCGGTTAATGTCTTTGACTCGCTATTCCATTTTTCATCCATGACGTCCACGATGCCCTGCGTGATGTGGCGCGAGGTGCTGATGAGTTGCGGATGGTTTGCGACGGGTCGCACGGCCAGCACGCAGCAGGATTCGCCAGGCACGGAAATTTGCAATTTGTCTTTGATGAGGGGCACGAGGGAATTTTTCCAGTAATCAAACGCGACGTATTCGGTTTTGCCGTTGAGTCCCATTTTGTCGAGCGGATAATCGAATTCTTTTTCGTTGTGGTCCCAGTTGAATAGGCCGATCACGTCGCGGCGTACGGCATGGCGGTCGTCGGTCAGCAGCCAGATGCCGGGCAGATCGTTTTCGAATAAATCCACCGGGCGCGCGGGCAAACCGTGGCTCGGCATGGTGCGCTTGAGGAGGTCGAGGCGTTCGGGCGAGAGGCCGGGATACCATTCGCTGCTGGTGTTCAACGCGCCGCTGATGGTGACCCACGAGCAAATGAGTTGCGCGTGATTCAGCGGAACACTTTCGCGGACGTAAAGCGGGTCGGGATCATTATACCAGACGCGGCCGTTGAGAAAATAATGGCGCGAACCAAACGCCGGCCCGCGCAACAGGTTTTTCCAATCCGATTTGTTGTCCGGCCCGACGCGCATTCCGTCCACCAACCCGAACGCGCCGCCGTAGGAGCGCATATTTTGGGGACCGTTGCAGCCGAGAATAAACACATCCTTGCCGGCTGCCTGGCGAACGAGCTTGAGGCCGTCGCGGTAGGCTTCGATGTTCGATTTGTTCGGATCGTGGAAGACCGCGTCGCCGATATTGTCGTCCTTGTAGCCGGTATTCACGTATTCGATGGGCGTGGCTGTGCCGGTCCAGAGGCCGTCGATTTTGATATATTTGAAACCCCATTGATGCGTGATGCGGCTGACGACATCGCGCACGTGCTCGCGGGCGGGCGCGTAGGTCATGTCGAGGCAGGTGCCGCCCCATTTGACGGTGTAAGGCGCGCCGTTTTCGTGCTTCACGAACCAATCCTCGTGACCATCAAAAAACGGATCGCCCACGGTGCCCGCAAAGGGCAGGAACCACAAACCGGGTGTCAGGCCGTGCGATTTTAAATTCTCCGCGGCGGTTTTCATGCCAGACGGGTAGGGGCCGGCGGGATCGTGTGTGGTGAAATTGCGTTTTGG
>DASXHY010000415.1:0-2671 GCA_036488095.1 Verrucomicrobiia bacterium
GTTGGATATAACGGTGGAGAGAATGCAGTAGGCACCGCCCCCACGCTGATCAAAGCTGGAGCCCGAAGATAAAGTTGCGCCTTGCGTCAAGGTAAACCCGATCAATGCCGCGTTGTTGGTTAGAAATGCGCATCGGACAGCCCCTGGTCCATTGGTTTGTCCTGGCACTTGATAGCCTTGAATTATCGTGGCTGACGGCCCGTTGACGCTTTGAACAGTAACAGCCTTGTCGATCACCACTCTGTTAGCCAACAATTCCTGAATTCCCGCTATTGTAGCTGCTCGCCCTCCCGTCTGATACACGCCATTCGTCACAACAATCAAATCACCGGGATCCGCGGCATCAATCGCGTCCTGAATTGTGGATGCCGCGCTGCCCCACGTAGCATAGGGACTCGTTGGCGTCAGATTGTTCAAATCAACGTAATGCGTCGTCGCTGAGGCGCGGATTTCCAACGCCAGAAACAAAACAAGGAGGTTGAAGATTCGATGAAGATTTTTCCCTTTACTCATGATCGTCACAAAGCGCTTCGGAGTTCTTGAACCACAAGCGGCTGTGACGCTCGGAGTGGAATTCTCCTATCGGGCAATTGTGTCTCAAAAAGACAAATCCTGTCAATCCGCGCTTTTTGCGCCGCAAAAGCACGAAAATGGAAGCTTGGAAAACTTCCCCTCATTTCCATGCATCAACCGCATACGGTCTATTGATTCTTCACAAACAATTTCCCGGGCAACTGTTTCACCAGCCGTTTCATTTCCAAACTGAACAAAGCGACAGAGACGGCGGAACTGGGCAGGCCGGATTTGCGGATGACGTCGTCGGTGGTGAGTTCTTCGCTGTCGAGCACGCCGAAAACTTTCTGTTCATTCTCGGATAAATCCAGCGCGGGCAACACGCCGGTTTCATTCGCCGACGGCGGCCGGTTGCTGGCGGGAAAAAGATATTCGAACTCACTCAGGATGTCTTCCGCCCCTTCGCAGAGCTTCGCGCCTTTCTTGATTAACTCGTGACAACCTTTGCTGCGCGGCGAATCGATGCGGCCGGGCACCGCGAAAACCTGGCGGCCATATTCGGTCGCGAAATTCGCGGTGATAAGCGCGCCGCTGGTGAGATTGGCCTCGACCACGACCGTGCCGAGGGTCATTCCGGCGACGATGCGGTTGCGAATGGCGAAGGATTGTTTGTCCGCTTTGCGATTAAAGGGATATTGCGAAACAACCGCGCCGTGGGCGGAGATGCGTTCGAAGAGTTCGGCGTTTTCCGGCGGGAAAACAATATTGATGCCGGTGCCGAGGACGCAAATCGTGCGACCCTTGCCGGAAAGCGCGCCTTGATGCGCAGCGGTGTCGATGCCGCGCGCGCCGCCGCTGACGACCGTGACGCCGATGTAGGCGAGTTGATAGGCGAGCTTGCGCGCGACCTCGATCCCGTAATGCGTGGTCATGCGCGAGCCGACCATGGCCACCCCGTTTTTATCCTTCGCGGTCAATTTCCCTTTGACGTAAAGAACGACCGGCGGGTCGTAGATCTCGCGAAGCATCGCGGGATAATTTTCATCGGACTGAACGACGATCTCGCAGCCGAAGTCAGTGACGCGTTTCATTTCGGCGGCGAGGTCAACGGATTTTTCCCACGTCACGATGGACTCAGCGGTTTCCTCGCCGATGCCGCGCACGTGCAGGAGTTGCTGGCGGGAGGCGCTGAGGATTTTGGGCGCTTCGTCGAAATGCTCGAGCAATTGCCGGACGCGCACGGGTCCGACGTGCTCGATCATGTTCAAGGCAACCAACGCTTCTCGGGAATCCATGGGGCGTGCATAGCGGGTTTGGCGCGCGGGGGCAAGGGGAAGTTGGCCGGAAAATGCGACCCTCAGGCAATGGTCGCTTATTGCCTTGCCTAAATACCGCCGCGGGAGTTTGATGGCGACACTATGACTGCTCGTATCCTGGCGCTCTTCATTGGCTTGTTCACGCTGCTCAATTTGCTCGGCAACCTGTTGTGGCCCGGCTTTGATGCGAGCCTGTGGCTGATTGATTTCGGGCATGTGTTGCCCGCGTGGATGGCGAAGGGATTGTTGGGAATCGCCGCGGCGTTTCTTCTGATGTTTGCTTTTCGAAATCGCCGACGCCGAGAGCGCTCAAAATTTGCTGCTGCGGTGGCGGTGGCGCTCGCCGTTGTCGCGCTGCTGAACACAATCGACTTCTATCGGCTGCTGGCGCTGGGCCGAATCGATGCGCGTTTTCCGGTGCCGCTTTCGCTGGCGATCTGCGGCGCGTTGATTTGGATTGCCCGGTCTGCCTGGTTGGAGGCGCAAGCTGAAAGCCGCGCGCGCTGGTGGATGATTGCCGACGGCGGCGTTTGCGCGTTCGCTTTGTTTCCCCTGGCGCTGATGCTCTTTTTCGGCAACACCGATTATCGTCGTCCAGCCGATGCGGTGGTCGTGTTCGGCGCACGAACATACAAAGACGGGCGGATGTCGCTTGCTTTGCAGGACCGCATCCGCACCGGTTGCGAGCTTTATCGCGCCGGCCTGGCGAAACATCTTGTTCTTTCCGGCGGACCCGGCGACGGCACCGTGACCGAAGCGGAAGTCATGCGCAATTACGCGTTGAAACACGGCGTGCCTGCTGCGGATATATTCATCGACAATCAGGGTGTGAATACCGAAGC
>DASXHY010000427.1:0-2111 GCA_036488095.1 Verrucomicrobiia bacterium
ATGGCAGCTTGAACATTTCCCAGCCGGTTAGCTCGCTGTCCCCGAGCATCACGGACTCCGTGATGCCTTTGCGGTTGTCCGTTATCTGGCGCCCGTAATTGATGCGACCGCCGTTCTCGACGAGAATATCCAGAGTCTTGCCAGCGTTGGTAATCACCATGGAATCCTGCCGATCGCGTCGGTCGAGTGTGGCCAGGTGTTTGCCGTCCACGAACACGACCGCATAATCGCGCAGTTTGTTGACTTTGAGCGTCGCGCCCGCTGGTCCCGAAATCTTCGTGCGATACAAAACGTAGCCGTAACCTTGATCCAAATCTTCAAAACTCATCGGCTTTTCCGATTTCACCGGCTTGCCCAATATGTCAAAAACACTCGCGGACGCGGTCAATTTGATTTCGGGAATTTCGATCACCGGCGTCGTGGCCGGCACGTCCGGCAACGTTTCGCCCGCCCCGAGATGTTTCGCCAGCACATCGCGCAGCGCGAAAAATTTTTCCGTGGGCCGCCCCATTTCGTCCATGGGCGAATTATAATCGTAGCTGGTCGGCTGCGGCTGGAACGACCCGCCGAAGTTCGCGCCGGACATGAATCCGAACGACGTACCACCGTAAATCATGTAGTAGCAGAACGAGACATTGTTCGTGAGCTTCCATTCGGTTTCTCGCACCAAACCGCCGATGCCGACTTTCGCGTGCGGCTCGCCCCAGTGGTCCAGCCAGCCCGGATAAAATTCCGGCACAAACCACGGGCCATCGGGCCGATACTTGCCAATTTCCTTCATGATGCTTTTGCCGCCGCCGCCATTGAGTCCCGGCAAAACGTCATCCAGATGGCCGCCGGCCATCATGTTCCCGCCGCCATCCGCGGTGAAAAACGGCACGTCGAATCCGGCGGCGCGGTCCATGTCACGGATTTTGCCCATGTAAATATGATCGGCGCCATAACTGCCATATTCATTTTCCACCTGCACCATGATGATCGGGCCACCGTGCGTTATTTGCAGCGGCGCGAGCTGCTCTCCGAGTTTCTTCAAATATTTTTCCGCCGCGGCGAGGAAGCGCGGGTCCTGGCTGCGCACTTTCAAATCATGGTCTTTAAGAAGCCACCACGGATAGCCGCCGAATTCCCATTCCGCGCAGCAATACGGGCCGGGCCGCACAATCACCCACAAACCTTCCTTTTGCGCGAGCCGCACGAACTGCGCGATGTCCGCATCGCCGGTGAAATTAAATTCGCCCTCGCGCGGTTCATGCACGTTCCAGAAAACGTAGATCGATACCGTGTTCAATCCCATCGCATGCATCATCCGCAAACGATCCGCCCAATACTCGTGCGGAACTCGCGACGGATGCATTTCGCCTGCTTTGATTTGAAACGGCTGGCCATTCAGCAGAAAACTCGAGTCGCCGATTGTGTACGTGGCGGCGGCCAGCGGAAGTCCCGCCAGTGCCAGGAGCATGGCTGCCGCCAGGGCAGGTAGCCGCCCGGGAACGAATGTTTTTCTCATGGTTATCGTTTATCGGGATTGCGGCTGCTCTGCCGTCATTTGCATGTCCAACAAGGGCGATATATCCGGCGGCGACTTGCCGCTTTCAGCGCGCGTGAAGGGCTGTCCAAATTGGGTGAAGCCTCGGGAAAAGCCGCCGGTTGAAAGGAAAAACTGGCCGTCTTCAAGCCCCATGAAGCGATCCAAACGGTCGACTTTGCCGGTCGGGTCGTGGCTGAACGTGGCCGTGAGTTGTTCGTGCCATTGGCCGTCCGCCGTATGCAGCCATTGATTGCCGTACAAGGCCTTGCGGTTGAGTTGACCGTTGCTCCCTCCAAAATTTTCGCAGAAGCTATACAGGCCGCGCAGATACCCGCCGTCTTTTGGCGCCTTCCAGCTCGAGATCAGCACCCATTTTTTTTGTTCTGCATGAAACCAATAGCCGGAATAAATTGTGTGCGCGCCATCCGTGGGCCTGGCGGTGACGAGGAACCGCTGCTTCTCGCCCGTCTTCCAATTGTATTTCAAATCGCTGTGGCCGCCGGTGCCTTCATTCCCAAAATCGCCCGCGTAGACGCCCTCGCCCTTCGCCACCAGCGTGACGCGATCGTCGACCGCCACTTTG
>DASXHY010000453.1:0-13435 GCA_036488095.1 Verrucomicrobiia bacterium
CCAAAACCAAAAAAGACCGCTCGCTGCAGGTCTTCTCCAGTTTTCTCCGCTTTTCTCCGGTTTTCTCCGACAGGGGGGAAAAAATCAAGCATCCCAACATCCTATCCGGACAAGTCCAGACTTGTCCCGCCGAGACCTATTGAGCCGGATAGCGGTTTACAATTATCCGGGTGAATCCGACTGAATCCGACTAAATCCGAGTGAATCAAAGCGATAAAGGGGTAGGGGTACTCCCCCCGCGAAAAGTCAGTATACCTTTTGGTTATGCTCAGGCAAGAAACATGATATTTCACGGAGTGCGCGCGGGGGCCTAGTGTGGGGGCATGAAAACGACAACAATTCGGAAAGCAAATGAAAGGGGCCACGCCAATCACGGCTGGCTCGACACGTATCACACGTTCAGCTTCGCGAACTATTATGACCCGGAGTGGATGGGTTATCGCAGCCTGCGCGTCATCAACGACGACCTCGTGATGCCAGGGATGGGCTTCGGCACGCATCCGCATCGCGACATGGAAATCATCACCTACGTCCTGAGCGGTGCGCTTGAGCATAAAGATTCGATGGGCAACGGCCGCACCATCCGCCCCGGCGAAGTGCAATACATGGCCGCGGGCACGGGCGTGCACCACAGCGAATTCAATCCCTCCAGCGAGGAAGCGGTGCATCTGTTGCAAATCTGGATTCAACCGGATCGCAAAGGCACCACGCCGCATTACGCGGAGAAATCGCTGAAGGACGCGCCCGAGGGCAAGTTGAACCTCGTAACGAGCAAGACAGGCCGTGATGGTTCCATCGCGATCAATCAGGATGCCGACCTTTACCTCGGCAAATTGGGCGCTGGCAATCGCGTGACTCATACGCTCGCGCCGGGACGCCATGCGTGGTTGCACGTGGCCGAGGGCGAAGTCTCGCTCAATGGAAAGACATTGTCCGGCGGCGATGCCGCGGCGGTCGATGAGCAGGGGAGCCTCGAACTCAGCGCAACCAAACCCTCGCAGGTGCTGTTGTTCGACTTGAACTAACGATAGTGGCACGGGCGTTCGCGCCCGTGCGATTTTTTTTCAAAACCAAAACAATTAACCAAACAAAAAATATGAAATCAATCGACCGCACACAACTGCTCGAACAATTGAACTGGCGCTACGCCACGAAGCAATTCGATCCGGAAAGAAAAATCGGCGCCCAGGATTGGGCTACGTTGGAAGATGCGTTGCAACTCAGTCCGTCCAGCGGCGGTTTGCAACCGTGGAAATTTATCGTGGTGACCGATCCCGCGGTTCGCGCCCGGTTGCGGGCGGCTTCTTATGGGCAGGCGCAGATCACCGACGCGTCCCACCTCGTTGTGTTCGCGGCGAAAAAGAATTTTAACGAGGCGGACGTGGATTTGCTTATTAAACAAACGGCCCGGGTGCGTGGTGTTACCCCGGAGGCGCTGGCGACGTACCGCGGCATGTTGGTGGGTAGCATTGTCAAAGGCTTGGACGATGCGTCCCGCGCGGCTTGGGCGCGCAACCAGGCTTATATCGCGCTCGGCAATCTTCTCACGAGTGCCGCGTTGCTCGGCATCGATGCCTGTCCCATGGAAGGGTTCGACCGCGCCCAGTACGACGAGATTCTCGGCCTGCCAGCGCAGGATTTGGGGACTGCCGTGATCGCCACGCTCGGTTATCGCTCGCCCGAGGATAAATATGCCGCCGCTCCCAAAGTACGGTTTCCAAAAGAGGACATTTTCGTTCGAGTCGGATGAATCGCGGACAAACCTTCAACCCAAAACACACTATGAAATTCTTATTAAAGACAAACAACAGCTTCGCACCGACCCTCGCACGATTGACTCTTGGTGTTGTCATGTTCCCGCATGGCGCGCAAAAAGTCCTCGGGTGGTTCGGTGGTTACGGTTTCAGCGGCACGATGAACTTTTTCACGCAGCAGATGCATATTCCCGCAGCGTTCGCTGTTCTCGCGATCGCGGCGGAATTCCTGGGCTCGCTCGCGCTTGTCACCGGTTTCCTGAGCCGCATCGCCGCGCTCGGCATCGCGGTGGAGATGGTCGTCGCGGTTGCCATGGTTCATGGGCCGAACGGCTTTTTCATGAACTGGTATGGGAATCAAAAAGGTGAGGGGTTTGAATATCACCTGCTTGCCATCGGCCTGGCGTTGATCGTGTTGATATATGGCGCCGGCAAAGCGTCGCTCGACAGCGTTATCGCCGGCCGCCCGGCGAAGAAACAGTCATGAAGAATGTCGCGAGTAAAACGATTCTGCCGGATGCTGTTCGGTAAGCGCGCGCGAGGAGGCTTCTATGACGGCGCCGGTCGTGATGCCGGAAATGGCCTCGGTGGCGGGCGGTGTGAGCACCCAATCCGCGTGTTGGAAAGGATGGCATCGGGTTCGCGTGGGAGAAGACATGAGCATGATGACTCGCTTATTCATCGCCACGGCCAGGTGGAGCAGCCCGGTGTCGCCGCCCACGATCAAAGCGGAAAGCTTCATCAGGCCTGCGGTGACGAGCAGCGGCACGCCTGCGGAAACGGGAAAGCCTGCCTGTTGCGCGGGCGCGAGAGGTGCGCGATCGGACGGGCCGCCGCCAAACAGAATTTGCATTCCCTGATCTTTGAAATGACGCGCCAGCGCGAGAAAATTCTCCAACGGCCAGCATTTTCTCGACGTGCTGGTAAAGGGCTGGATGAAGAGAGTCGGTTTGGCCGGATCGTGGCCGTGTGCGGCGAGAAACTGCCGCGCTGCAGCGAGCTCTGAGTCCGGCACGACAAATTCATTCTGAATTGGGCCGCCGGTCAATCCGCATTGCTGCAGCAGCGAGAGATTCCAGTCGGCCGGATGGATCAGATTGTTGCGCTGCACGGCGCGCGTGTAGGCCCAGCCCCGCGCGCGCTGGTACACGCTGCCCCAGCGCTCCGGCGAGCCGCTGAGCCGCGTGATTATTCCGGTTTCGCCGTAGCCTTGAAAATCGACGGTGAGTGAAATTTTTTTCCGGCGCAGCCATTGCCAGAGAGAAATCGATTCCCGAAGAATCGCAATCGGATTCCCGCGATGATAAATCCTGCGATCGATCCCGAAGACTTCATTCACATCGCGAAACCCGGCAATCAAGGGCACGTTTTCCCGAGACGTTAAAAAAGTGATTTTCGCATTCGGAAAACTTTCCCGAATCACGTGTACCGCCGGCAGGGTAAAGAGTATGTCGCCAATCGATTTGAAGCGGATCAGCAGGATATTCCCATTTTCGTCCACGGCAGAACGCGCATCGCGTTGCATTGGGCGTGAAGCCTCTGACAAGGGCGAGGAAGTTTTTTGCGGCAAATTCAATTTCTAACGAAAAGAATACAGGCCGGTGCGATGAAAGTCTATAAACGCCAAATCAATAATCGCGGGACGACAATTCTGGCGGTATTATTCGGGTAAAATTAAATTTTAGTCATAATCGTTAATAGCTTTGATTGGCCTTTGCGATCGAGTTAAATCTGCGAGACGACTTGCCGCGGCAACCACCGCCTGCGGCCCCAGGAATAAATGGAACACCCGTGAAAGGAATGACTATGTCAAAAATATCTATCCGTGGCTTTAAGAAGTGTGGAACTGGAATTGGCGTCGGTTGTGTGTTGCTGGCGTTGAGTGTGCGCGCATCGGCAGCGCCGCTCACAGCGGGCGAGCCTATTTTATTGCCCGGCACTCATGATGGATTCGATTTTATTCGCCTGGACGCCGGCGCAAACCGGTTGCTGCTGGGGCACGAAGGCAATAAGTCGTTCGACGTTTTCGACATCGGCGCCAAAAAGCTGCTGAAAGTGGTTCCGACCAGCACGTCGCAGGACGCGACCGTGGATGCGAAGCGCGGCTGTTATTATGTCAGCGGCAATGATCCGGGGCGGATGGTCATTGTGGATTCCACGAAACTCGAGATCACCGGCGAGGTTCCTACGCCGTCCGATACGGACTTGATCGCGTTCAATCCGAATACGGGAATGGTCTACGAATGCAATGATAAGGCCGGCGAAGTGTGGGTGATTGATCCGGTCGCAAAAAGAATTGTCACCACGATCAAGGTGGACGGCAGCGGCGTGGAAGATTTGGCGTTTGATCCCGAATACAAACATCTCTACCAGGCGGTGAAGGGCAAAAATACCATTGCGGTTATCGATCCCGCCAGTAACAAGGTTTTGGAAGCGTGGCCCTGCGCGCCCGATAAAGGCGTCCACGGCATTGCCATCGTGCCGGAAAGCAACGGGCTGCTCGTCGCGTGCGCGAGCAAGCTTGTGTTGTTCGATCGATCGAGTGGAAAAATCACCGCGACCGCGCCGACCGGAGCGCGAGTGGATGAAATGACCTACGACCCCGGCCTGCACATCGCGTACTGCGCGAGCCGACAGGGCAGCATTTCCGTCGTAGCGGTTGAGGGTGGCAAATTGACCCCGCTGGGCGACGTGCCGGACGCCAGCGGTACTGGCGACATCGCGGTGGATCCGAAAACCCACACAGTGTGGATTGCTTTCAAGAAAGGTGAAGAATGCTTCGTGCAGCCGTTCACGCCGGCCAAGTGAATTGAACGAGCGCGGCTCTGTGAGTCACGGTCCATTTGAAATTTGAGGCCGGCCTCTGCCGATGCCTGTCATTTACAATCGTGGCTTCAGCGAGCATGATGATGTTGCCTTCGGGGAAACTTTTATTCCGCGGGCGAGTCAACCGCGGTAAACAGAAAGTCACACATCATGGGAGATAGATCCCCGAAAGCGAACCAGAAGAAGTCCGGTCAAAAGCAATCCAAGGCCAACAGCGCCGCCGCACACAAAAAGGCGGTCGTCGCCAGCAAACAAGCGGCCGGTAAGAAGAAATAATTCGACCGTCTCTCCGCGATTCAAATTCGGAGAGACGGATTTTCGCAACCGGTATGTCGCTGAAACTCCAACAAGGCCAGGTTTGGAAACATGGCAACGAATTCATTCGCATCGTTCATCTCGAGCGATTGGAGGTGGCTTACAAAGTCCTTAAAAATCTCAGGACCGGCGAGGGCGAACATCGTCACACCAGCAAAAAAGATTTTTGCCGATTGCTGAAGGAGTGCCGGTTGCTGGCGCCCAGGACGGAATCCTTGCCCGAGGAAGACGATTGCGTGTGACGGGTGGATGGACAATCCGTGGTCAGGTTCGGGCAATTTCCGGTCAGGCCGCGGGGTTGAAATATTTACCGGCGCCAACGACGCTGGTGAGAATGTTCCTGCCTCGCACCGCCGTCGTTATGCACTCCACTGTGGCGCGGGCCCGAATCTCCTGACCGAGGCTGTTGGCCGTGTCGATTGCCGCCGCCTTGATTGTGTTGTTGCGGACGTTGTTGATTCCCGGCCGGATTTTGCGGGGGAACGGGCACTGAATAATTAAATCCTTCCGCCTTTTTTCGCACGATACCGCGGCCGATGAAGCGCTCCAGGGCGCGCAATTCGGCGTGGTCCTGCGGCGTCACAAAACTGATGGCGTCACCCACCGCATGCGCGCGGCCCGTGCGGCCAATGCGATGAACATAGTCCTCGACGTGCATCGGAAAATCGTAATTCACCACGTGCGAAATACCGTCCACATCGATGCCTCGCGCCGCAATGTCCGTGGCCACCAGCACGCGCACCGCGCCGGATTTGAAATCCTTGAGCGCCTTAAGCCGCTGGCTTTGCGAGCGATTCGAGTGGAGCGTCGCCGTGCGAATGCCTTTTTGCTCCAGTTGCCGCGCGAGGCGATCGGCGCTGTGTTTCATGCGCGAGAAAACCAGCGTCATGTTCATTTGTGGATCGCGCAGCAAATGCAATAGGAGAGAGGTTTTTAAATGTTTCGGCACTTCATACACCAATTGGGTGACCGTCTCGGCCGGATTCGCACGGCGGCCAATCTGGACCACCTTCGGCGCGCGTTGAAATTCGTGGGTGAGCGATTCAATTTCGCGGGAGAGCGTCGCGGAAAACATCAGCGTTTGCCGTTGTTTGGGCAATTGATGCACGATGCGTTTGATGGACGGAAGGAAACCCATGTCGAGCATCCGGTCGGCTTCGTCGAGCACAAGAAATTGCAATTGCGAAAAATCCGCACACCGCTGCCCCATCAAATCCAGCAGCCGGCCCGGGCACGCGATGATGATTTCCGTCCCGGCGCGCAATGCGCGGATTTGCGGATGCTCGCCTACTCCGCCGAAGACGGTGGCAACCGTCAGCGGCAGATGTTTGGCGTAAGCTTTTACGTTCTCCTCGATTTGCACGGCGAGTTCGCGCGTCGGCGCGATGACGAGCACGCGTGTGCCGCGACGCTGTCCGGCCGGTTGCGCCGCGAGCTTCGTAAGAATCGGCAGTGTGAACGCCGCCGTCTTCCCAGTGCCCGTCTGCGCGATGCCGATGAGGTCGTGCCCCGCGATGATCGGCGGGATGGCGGCGGTTTGGATCGGCGTCGGCTCGGTATAACCGGCTTCCTGCACCGCCTGCAAAATTTTGGCATCAAGCCCTAAAATTCGAAATGACATAGTCGGCAACTATACCAGATTGCCGCACAATAGCACGCAATTAACCTGGTTCGTAGCGGCGGACTGCGATCGCCGCATTAATTTTCGCACCGTAAAAATTACAGCATAAGCACGGACCTTCTAATTGCTCCGTTCTTCACCCCGTTGCAATGTCCTCCGAAGCCGGGGACATTTGTCCTTGAAATGAAACCGGGAGCTTTGCCTGCTTTCGACGCCAAGACGGGCGACTTGAATGTCGTCATCGAAACGCCGAAGGGATCGCGCAATAAGTTTTCCTACGATGAGGAGACGGGGTTTTTCACGTTGAGCAAGCTGTTGCCCGCGGGAATGGCGTTTCCATTCAGCTTCGGATTCATTCCGTCCACGCGCGGCGGGGACGGCGATCCGCTCGATGTTCTGGTTGTGTTTGATGAACTGTTGTTTCCCGGTTGCGTTGTGCCGGCGCGGCTCATCGGTGCTTTGAAAGCGCAACAGAGCGAGGAATGGAAAATGAGGCGTAATGATCGTTTATTTGCCGTGCCCGTTCTGCCGCAGGAATATAGTCCGCCGCGCTCGATTCGGGATTTGGACAAGCATCTTCTGTCGGAAATCCAGGAATTCTTTACCACTTATCAGCGGCTTATGGGCAAAAAATTCAAAGTGCTTGGCGTGCTCGGACCGAAAGAAGCGGAAAAGCTGGTGCGACGGTCGGAGGAGAAATAATACCCATCAAACTCGGCGCTAAACATGGTGCCAGTAATGTCAGTTGCCTCCAGTCTGTACGGATTCCTGAAAAAAAGCGCGCGCAATTTTCAAGCGCCGCCGCTTGCGCCGGCATATCGCCAGCGCAAACGGTTGGCTCCGTCAAATGGCAGAGATTCAGTCCCGCCTCTGTTGGTTCAGTGAGGAACGGAGAAGATGATAGGCTCTCCTGTTTCGAGCAGACTCTTCAAGCTGCTAATGACCGCCGGCCAGCCGTTGTTGACGCCTTGGAACGTGTTTGGGTTCTTCTCCACGTCTTCCGGCAGGAGGTTTTCATGAATCAGCCGGAGCTTCACATACTGACCCATTGGCGTGATTTCGTACGTTACGCGCGAAAGGTCGTCGCGTTTTTTGGCAAGTTCCGGCTTGTCCTTCACGTTCCATGTATAGGCCAGCTTGCGATAAGGCTCGCAGGCCAGGACCTCGCCCGCGTGATCCCCGTACTTTTCGTCCATGCCCTTCGGCGGAAGAATCCGCACCTTGCCGCCCACCCTCAATTCCACTTCGAAACGAAACCCGAACCAATATTTCTCGCTGAAGTCGCCGCTGGTGAGCGCTTCCCAGAGCTTTTCCGGCGTCGTGCGAATGAACGCCGCATAAACGAATTCAACTTTTTCCATAATCGTTGTCCTTTCGTGGTCGTATCAATTATGAGCGGCAAAAGGCGTTCAGGCCGGTCCCGGTTTCAAGGAACGTTTTCAAACTGGAAAGCACGAGTGGCCAACCGCGAGCGACTGCGCCAGCCATTTTTGAACCCGTCTTGAAGCTGTCATGGGTCACGGTGAGGCAAACCATGTCTTCCAGTGCTTCAATTTCAAATGTGACGCGCGATTTGTCTTTGAGCTTGTCCGGGTCTGCCCAGGTCACCACCAGACGGCTGGGAGCAGCACTCTCCAACACTTTACCCGTGATCCATGGATCATTGTCCTTCAGGTGTTGCCATTGCGATCCTTTTTTCCAATCGGAGACGTTCGCCATTCCGCCCCAGTATTGGCGGGTGAATTCAGGTTTGGTGATTGCGTCCCACGTCTTTTTCGGCGTGGAACGAATATACGTCGTATAAACTAACTTCGGTTTTTTCATGATGTTATTCCTTTTTGTTTTCGAGAACTTTTTTTAAATCGCTCAACGCCTGGAGGCGCGGGCTTTCGAATTTGCCAATCCAACGCTCGTATATCTCGTGCAACGGCACTGGATTGAGATAGTGCAGCTTCTCGCGCCCGCGCCAGACGACCGACACCAGGTTCGCTTTTTCCAGCAACACCAGATGCTTGGTCACCGCCTGCCGCGTCATATCGAGATGTTCGCAAAGCTCGCCCAACGTCTGCCCGTTGCTCTTGTACAATCGGTCGAGCAACTTTCGACGGCTTCCATCAGCCAACGCCTTGAACACTGCATCCATCACGTCTCCTATTATGCAACCAAATAGTTGCATGTCAAGGCAGGATTTGAAAGTGAGAAATGAGGGCGAGATCACGTCTTACGTGGGAAGTGGGTTTGTTTTTAACCTGGGATTGATGACGCCGCGCCACCAGGGCGGCAGGAAGACCATCGGGATTGCCCAGAAATATCCGACCGGCAATTTGGGCGCCCCCGATTCCGTGCCGAGCAGATAATAGGGTTTCACGGCGATATGATGATACGAGTGATGCCCCACGCGGAAGGTCATGTAACTGGAAAAATAATGATACGTGTCCCAGGAATGTTCCGCGCCGGTTTTTTCGTATTCCCCATCGCGCTGCTCGCGCAGCAGGCCGTAATGCTGAATGTAATTGACCGACTCCAGCACGATGTGCGACCCGATGGTTTGCGCGAGGTAGAACAGCAAACCCCACACGCCGGAAAGCAGAAACATCGCGGCCAGCACGACCACTTGCCCCGCGGCATACAAATACATTTTATTCTGGAAAATGCCGACGCCTTCCTGTTTGGCGTATTTGGTTTCCATTTGCCAGCACCGGATCGCGCTGCCGGGAATCGTGCGGCCGATGTAGGAATAAATCGTCTCGTTCAGCCACGCCGTGTTTTCGTCGTAATTCGTGCTCGTGTGGACGTGGTGGCTGCGGATGTGAATGAGCTTGTAATGCGGGTAAAATAAAAATGACGTCAGAACCCTCTGCAAAAACTGGTCGAGCCGTTGCTTAGCGTGCACGAGTTCGTGCGCTGTCGAAAAAGCGATTCCGCCAAACAGACTCAGGCAGACCACGAGCAAGGCGATTTCCATGGCATTGAAACGGCGGATGGACATTGAGAGGTAAATGACAAAGCCGATGTGCAACACCGCGAAGAGCCGCGTGTTCCAGTTGAGCAGGGACACTTCCAGCGAATTAAAATCGCCATTATCAAAATGAGCGGTGTCCTGCCAGCCGGTGAGGAGGTCCAGCACCGGCATTGCGACGAGCAGGAATACGATCGGCAGCAAAAGCCAAAAGCCTCCTTCACGAATGCCAACCGCGAGAAAGAGGTAGACCGTCAGGGGCAAACAACAACAGAGCAGGTGACGATACTTGCCGACCTTCACCGCGTTTTTGGCGGGGTTGGAGGGCGCAATGCCGGTCGTTGTGTTTTGGGTTGGCGACATCTCGACGAGTTTAAAGCAGCCTATGGAACAGGTCCAAAAAGTCAATTCCAGAGGCGTGTTTGGGACGCGTGGGGGCGCATCGCACCCTGGCAATGCACAGTGCGGGGCAGAATGGGGAGGGATTCATCAATTGACTTGCCGGCGGGACGTCCGACTTCGCTAAAGCTACGACGGACAAGCCGGCGCTCCCACCCCTATCCCCCCTTGATCGGTCGGATTCAGTCGGATTCACCCGGATTCAGTCGGATTTAGCCGGATAATTGTACACCGCGCCCCGTCTCAACATGTCCCGGCTGCCGTGCCATGGATGGCGCGGCGTGTCCTTGGAGTCGGGCTTCAGACCATAAATTTCTTTTAGCCGCAGAAACTCCGCCTCTTTACTGGGGAAATCCGTCCTGACCCACTCCCGCATGGCCGGGTCGTGGAACAGATCCATCATCTTCTCGAGATTTTCCTCCTGCGATCGATGCTGCTCGGCTTGTTTCTGTTGTTGCTGTTCCTCGAGCACGGCGTCTTCCTGGCTCACTTGGCGTTGCCAGCGTTCCCAGCCTAATCCTACGCTTTGGCCGTAATTGGTCGAATTTCGCAATTTCCACAATTCCGCGCAGACCTCGCGCAACTGCCGCCAACGCTCTTTGGGATCTTCAATCTGGTCCAGCCGCTGCACCTGCGCGGCCACTTCCACGGTGACAATCCGGGCCAGGTGTTCGCAAAAATCCTCGTCGCCCGAGCCCTCTGCCAACTGCTCGGACCGCTCGACGGCCCATCGCATTCCGTCGCGCGAGTCCTGGTGCTTCAACCAATCGGCGTAACCGCCTTGACGCCAGTCGGACAAATTCTGCGCCCGGATGGGGCGGCCGTGGAATTCCTCCCGAAGCACTTCCTTGACAGCGGGCAATTCGTTGAGCCATTTCAACAGCCGGGAGCCTCCCCAGCCGTTTTCCAATCGATGATTCAACTGCTCGCGGACTTCTTTTGGCAACCGTGCAATCTTCCCATTCCTTGTTTTCATATTTTTTCACCTCCTATACCGCTCTCAACTGCTTGAAACCATACTTTGACTTGTCAAAGTTGGAAAGGAAAAAGTCAAATAAGCTGAAAAGCGGAAACGAAGGGGAAAGGCTTTACGCGAATTGCGCTGATTTCCGCGAATTCTTGGACGGACAAGCGGGCGCTCCTGGGAATTGAGCGGCGACCGTAGGCACACTCTCATTCTTCTTGAATTTGATGCGTCTGGAGCCTAATATCCCGTATCAGGGTACCGGGAAATCCATGAAGACTTACATGCTGGAAGGTGGAGAGCAGGTTTCCAAATGTTGCCATCAGCTTCCTTTTTCCTTGGCGCCCACCTACGCTTTTGCTAAAGATTCAATCGTCTTAAATGGAATCAAGACAAAGTTAGATAACGCAAACCGTTTCCCTATCCGCCAAGCGGATACACCGGTTCAAAAGCGTTTCTTAAACAAGACCGGCTAGAGTAATTCGGGCCGGTCTTGTTTTTTGTTTGGAGCAATTATGGATGAGCAATAGGCGAACCTCCTTGTTAATGGAATGAGAAGGCACTATTGAAAATAAGTTTGACAATGCGGCGACGTCGTGACTTAAATCTTCGCCGTGCACAGACGGGGTGTGGGCGTGCCGAGCGCTCGCGCATCCAGCGTAAAGAAAAGGCACGCACGCACTCTGTCGGATCAACGGAGTTCATCTCGACGAAGTCGAATGTGGGCACTGTTGGCTTTGCCTTGATTCCGGCGGTGGTTCGTGCCACCGCCCTATTTTTGGATTATGAAAACGTCCGATCTCGAACTGGCCTTTGATGTCGGTCACAGCTCCATCGGTTGGGCTGTACTGCAAAACAGCGCAGGCGTCTCGCCTGCTGACAAAACAGGAAAAGGTAATCTTTCCATCAACATTCTCGGTTGCGGAGCAGTCACGTATCGAGCGGACGATTGCCTCGCCAGCGCACGGCGGGGTTATCGCCGGCAACGCCGGCACATCCGCTCGACAAGACAACGTATCGCTCGAATGAAGGTGCTGTTAAAGCATCTTGGCGCTCTCACAGAAAAGGAATTGAACCAACCTGGTTGCGCGTGGCCTTGGTTATTGGCTTCGCAGGTTTTGAGCAAAGGCAAAGCGCTCACTTGGGTGGAGCTGTGGGACGTGCTCCGCTGGTATGCGCATAATCGTGGTTATGACGGAAACCGCCGATGGAGCGCCGCAGAAGCCGAGGCGCAAAAAGAGGACTCGGAGAAGGAGGCAAACGCCCGAACTTTGATGGATAAACATGGCACGCGGAGCATGGCGGAGACGTTCTGCAAAGAACTGGAGGTTGACCTGTCCGGCAAAAAGAAATCCACCATGAAGCGGTTCAAGGGATTGAATGCGGCCTTCCCGCGCGAAATTGTCGAAAGGGAAGTTAGAACGATTCTCAGCGCGCATTTTGGGAAGCTGAAAGGCGCGGATGCCGATCTCGAAAAGGCCCTGCTCACTGACTGGAGGGCCATCCCGTGTTCCGAGGTGAAGCTTCCTGGCCGCTTTCAAGGCGGTCTGCTTTTTGGTCAACTCGTTCCGCGTTTTGACAATCGCATCATCTCCATTTGCCCGATCAGCGGAGAGAAAGTGCCATCTCGGAATTGCCCCGAATTCCTGAATTTCCGTTGGGGGATGCAATTGGCCAACGTTCAGGTTGCGCGATTCGGCGAACAAAAACTTTCACCCCTCACACCCAAGGAACGCAGTGAACTCGACAAGCAAATGCGAGCGCAGGGCGGTATGACCGCGGAGCAATTCAAGAAAGCGGTCCGCAATGCAACGAGCGCCATTCGCGATAATCTGGACACCATGCTGATGCATCCCGACGCCAAGGAGGCATTGTTGCTCGACCCTGTGCAAAAGCTCATCTCCTCTGATGACCTTCAGCCGTTTTGGAAGTTGCTTCCGGAACGTCTTCAAAAGCGGCTGCGCGGTCAATGGCGGCGAGGAAAAGTATTTTCTCTGGCGGACATCCGGGACCAATTAAGAGCTCTTGCGGACGCGAGCGAGTTCGATGCGGAGTTGCAAAATCAACTCGACACCAAAAACACCAGGACGAAGAAAAAGGATGGCCAAGCGACGCGAGAAGAACTGTTGCGGCGTCAATTTCCGCCCAAGCCAATAAAGTTTGCGGGCCGGGCGGCTTTCGCCCGGAATCTGTTGAAACAGGCTTACGAAGAAGTAATGGCAGGAAAACCTCACCCAAAAATGGAAGGTGGCTGTTTGTTCATCACCGAGGAAATCCGGCAAAAGCAACTAAACCGTGAAATTGCAGAACAGACCAACAATCATCTTCTTCGTCATCGGCTTCTGATTTTGGAACGTTTGCTTGCCGATATTATCAAGGAATATGCGGCGGCCGATAAAACCCGTATTGGAAAAATCACCATCGAAGTGAATCGTGACCTGCGCGAAATGTCTGGCAAGACGGCCAAAGCAAAAGCGCAAGATATGGGATTGCGAATCGCCAACCATCATGCGGTCGCCGAAAAATTGGAAACTGCGTTCGACGGCCAGCGCTTCAATGGCAAGCCCATTCGGATTGGATATGGGCTGATAAAAATG
>DASXHY010000536.1:0-5231 GCA_036488095.1 Verrucomicrobiia bacterium
CTGGCAGCCGGTAGTGTCGGCGGTAATTTCCATTGCGGGAATCATTGGCGTGTTCGCGTCGCTCTTTGCCGTCACGACGGTGCTGGAACGCAAGGGGTTGGGACGCATTCAAAATCGTTACGGGCCGAATCGCGTGGGGCCGTTCGGATTTCTGCAACCGGCGGCGGATGGAATAAAAGCGTTGATCAAGGAAGACGTCGTTCCGCGCGCGGCGGACAAGGTCGTGCATTTTCTTGCGCCGCTGATGACGGTGGTTCCGGCGTTCCTGGTGTATGCGGTGCTGCCGATTGGGCGGAACATGGTGCTGGTGGATTTTGACGCGGGCCTGCTCTTTTTCTTTGCGGTTGGGGCGGCGACGGAGCTTTCGGTGTTCATGGCGGGGTGGTCGAGCCGCAACAAATATTCCCTGCTGGGCGCGATGCGCGCCATCGCGCAAATGGTCTCCTACGAAATCCCGCTCATTTTGTCGACGGTGACGGTCATCATGATTGTCGGTTCGCTGTCGTTGACGAAAATTGTGGACGCGCAAGCGGGCTTTCACACAGTGGGCTTGCCGAATTGGTTTGTGTTTACGCCGTGGGGTTTTGCCGGTTTTGTTTTGTTCATGATTGCCGCGACGGCGGAAACGAACCGCTCGCCGTTCGATTTGCCGGAAGGCGAATCGGAAATCATTGCCGGCTATTACATCGAATATTCCGGTTTTAAATTCGCGCTGTTTTTTCTCGGCGAATATATGGGGCTTTTCGCGATCAGCGGGCTGGGCATCACGCTGTTTCTGGGCGGCTGGCACGCGCCGCTCGAGTTTCTCGAAGTGGTGCCATCGTGGCTGTGGTTTTTTGCCAAGTTGCTGGTGCTGATCGCGGGGTTCATTTGGATTCGCGGCACGCTGCCGCGCTTGCGGATGGATCAACTGATGAACTTCGCTTGGAAATTCATGCTGCCGATGGCGCTCATCAATATCATTTCCGCCGCGGTCTGGCATTTCATGCCGCACGGATACGAGCGCTGGCTCGTGGGCGCGGCACTCGTTATTGGCCCTTACGTTTTGCTCGGCCGTGGTTTGATGGAGCACAAGAAAATTGAGAAGCGCACGTACCGCTATGCCGAGTGACGGTTTGAACCGCAGATGGACGCCGATGAACGCAGATGCGAGATGCATCGCGAGAAGGCTCTTTTTCTGCGTTCATCTGAGTTTATCTGCGGTAAAAAAATGAATATCGTTTTCGCCATCATTGCGGTTGTGACCATTGCCTCCGGGGTGGCGGCGATGAGCCTGCGCAATCTGGTGCACTGCGCGCTGGCGCTGACGGTGGCGTTCGCGGGACTCGCGGCGGCGTATCTGCAACTGGGCGCGCAATTCGTCGGCTTCGCGCAGGTGCTGGTGTATGTCGGCGCGGTCGCGATTTTGATCGTGTTCGCGATTTTATTGACGCGCGGCAGTGAACCGCCGCAACAACCGGTTTTGTCTTCCGGCTGGCTGGCGGGCATTTTCGTCACGGTCGCGGTGCTGGGTGTTTTAGTTTATGCGATTGCGAAAAGCTCGGTGATCCAGCACGGCGCGCAGGCGCAGGCGGATGTCACGGTGCGGCAAATCGGCGATGCGTTGATGAATAAATTTGTTCTGCCGCTGGAAGTGGTTGGTTTGCTCCTCACGGCGGCGCTGATTGGCGCGGTGATTATAGCGATGAAAGAGGAGAAAAAGTGAAGCACCAAGATCCAAGATCCAAGATCCAGAGAAGCTCCAAGGTCCAAGCTTCAAAGGAATTGTCGCGCGCGAGTATTGATGTTTGGGATTTGGATGTTCTCTGGATGTTGGTGCTTGGAATTTGGAGGTTCCGTCAATGAGTCCGCTCAGTTGTTATCTGCTTCTTTCGGCGTTCCTGTTCGCCATCGGCCTCGGCGGCGCATTGACGCGGCGCAATGCCATCATTGTCCTGATCGGCATCGAACTCATGCTCAATGCGGCGAATTTGAATTTCATTGCGTTTTGGCGGTTCAGCGAACATCCGGAGGCGTTGACCGGGATCATGTTTGTGATTTTTTCGATTGGCGTGGCGGCGGCGGAGGCGGCGGTGGGTCTGGCGCTGATCATCGCGATTTATCGGCAGTACAAAACCACGAACGTGGATGAAGTGAATTCGTTGAAGGGATGAATTTGAACCAACAAACACCCTATCTCTCCAAATGTTTTCTGTCGCCCCTGCCGGGGCTCGATTTGTTTTGCCCGCCTGACCCACGGCTGGCGCCGTGGGCTACCGTCTTGCGCCACTCCGTGGCTGTTGTGTCGGTTTTAGGCGCGGAGCGCCGTCAGAAGGTAGCCCACGGCGTGAGCCGTGGGATTGGAGCGCAAAAATTCACAAGCCCCGGAGGGGCGAAAGAACCATGGCCCACACGTTCACAAATCTTTTAACACACATCATTTTCAGCACAAAAGACCGAATGCCAACGCTTGAACCTGATCTCAAAGAAAGATTGTTCCCTTACATGGGCGGCATTTTCCGCGAATTGGGCGGAACTCCGCTTCTAATTAACGGTCCGGCGGATCACGTTCTCGCGGTTCTTCCAGCGAGGGTTGCCGTTTCTGAAATTCTCAACAAGGTGAAATCCAATTCGTCTGGCTGGGTTCATAAAACTTTTCCGGACCAACAGTTATTTGCCTGGCAGGTTGGTTACGCGGCATTTGGGGTCAGCCCGTCTCAAAAAACAACAGTGTTGGACTACATCTCCAAGCAGGAAGAGCACCATCGCAAGATTTCGTTCAAAGAAGAATTTGTGTCGTTCCTTAAAAAGCACGAAATCGAATACGACGAGAAATATCTTTGGGAATGAAAAATTCTTTTTTGAAAAGTTTTCTGTCGCCCCTGCCGGGGCTTGGGATGTTTTGTTCGTCTAACCCACGGCTCACGCCGTGGGCTACCGTCTTTCGCCACTCCGTGGCTAAAAAATGATGCCCTGGATTGTCAAATACCTTTGGCTGATTCCCGCGCTGCCGATGCTGGCGGCGGGGGTGAGCGCGCTGATGCCGCGGCGATGCCGGAAACCGTCGGCTTCACTGGCCATCGGCTCGATGGTCATTTCGTTTTTGCTTTCGCTGTGCGCGTTTGCGCAGGCGTTGAGGGCGGGTGAAGGCGCGCGGCAGGTTTTCAATTTTAACTGGTTTCAATTTGGCGACCAATGGGTGCAGCTCGGTTGGGTGCTCGATCCGCTCACGGCGGTGATGCTCGTGATGGTTACGTTCGTCGGGACGCTGATTTTCATCTATAGCGTCGGCTATATGTCGCACGACGAAAACTTCACGCGATTTTTCACGTTCCTTTCGTTGTTCGCGGGCGCGATGCTGGGGGTGGTTGTCGCGAACAGTTTGTTGCTGCTGTTCATCTGTTGGGAATTGGTCGGCCTTACGTCGTATCTGCTCATTGGTTTTTGGTATCACAAGCCAGCGGCGGCCGCGGCGGCGAAAAAGGCGTTCATCACGACGCGTATCGGCGATGTGGCTTTACTGCTCGGCATGGTGTGGCTGTATTCGGAAAGTGGCACTTTGCTTTTTTACAACGGCGGCGCGGGCTGTTTGGAACAATCCTCTTTGACCGCCATGGTCGCGCACACAACGAGCATTGGCATGGCGGTTTCGACCGGAATTGGCCTGCTGATTTTCGCGGGCGCGGTCGGCAAATCCGGCCAGGTGCCGTTGCACGTGTGGCTGCCGGACGCGATGGAAGGCCCCACGCCGGTCAGCGCGTTGATTCACGCCGCGACCATGGTCGCGGCGGGTGTGTTTTTGGTGGCGCGGGTTTATCCGTTGATGAGCGCGGGCGGCGGCGCGACGCATTCGTTGCAAGTCGTCACGTGGATCGGCGCGATCACGGCCATTTTCGCGGCGAGCATTGCGGTGGCGCAGGATGACATCAAACGCATCCTCGCTTACTCAACGGTTTCGCAACTCGGTTACATGATGATGGGCCTGGGCGTCGGCGGTGTCGCAGTCGGGATGTTTCACCTGATTACGCATGCATTTTTCAAAGCGCTGTTGTTCATGGGGGCGGGCTCGGTGATTCACGGTTGCCATGAGGAACAGGACATTTGCCGGATGGGCGGATTGCGCAAATTCATGCCGGTGACTTTTCTCACGTATGCGGTGGGAATGCTGGCGTTGTGCGGTTTTCCGCTGCTGTTCTCCGGTTTTTGGAGCAAGGACGAAATTCTTCATTCGGCGCATGGCTGGCCCGTTTCGCACATTCCGTTTTATCTGGGAGCGGCCGGCGCGCTGCTGACGGCTTTTTATATGACGCGCCAGGTGTTTTATGTGTTCTTCGGCGATTGCCGTTTGCACCTCGGCAGAACCACCACTTCGGAGCGGCGGACAGTTGAGCACGCGGGCGTCTCGGTCAAGGAACATCCGCACGCGGAATTGTCGGGCAACCCGCATGAGAGTCCGGCGAGCATGACGGTTCCTTTGATCTTATTGGCGGCGTGTTCAATTTTACTGGGCTTTCTCGGCACGCCGAAGTGGCCGTGGTTCCAGAAATTTTTGGGCGGCGAAGTGGGGGGGGTCAACTCTGGTGTCGTGTTGCTCATGGTCGCGTCGAGCGTGATTGTTTTTATCGGCATGGGGCTGGGCTGGTGGTTTTACGGTCGCAAACCGTTGCAGCAATCCGGGCAACCGGATCCGCTCCAAAAATTGCGGCCGGACATTTTCGGGTTGCTGCGCCATAAATATTACGTCGATGAAATTTACCAGCACACGGTGATTGCGTTCAATGCGTGGTTTGCGCGCGCGTGCGATTCCCTGGACTTCTGGGTTTGGAACGGCGCGGTGCAATTGGTGGCGTATGCGGTCGTCGGGGTTTCATGGGTGAACCGCTGTTGCGATGAGTTCGTGGTGAACCTCGGTTTCGATGAAGGCTGCAAGGGCGTTTCGTTCGGCAGCAAAATACTGTCGCGCCTGCAAAACGGGCGGGTGCAGGATTATTTGCGCGTGATTGGAATCGCCCTGGCGGCGCTGGCATTGCTCTTGATTTGGGGGTGTCGCCCGTCATGAGCGGTATTCCACTCATCACCATCCTGACGTTCGTGCCGTTCGCCGGCGCGATCATTCTTGCGCTGGGCAGGAGCGATAATACAACTCTTACGCGCCGATTCGCCTTAGGGGTGAGCCTCATCTCGCTCGCGCTGGCGCTGGTGATGTGGAAATCTTTCGATGTTTCCGCCGGCGGTTTTCAACTTGAGGAGGG
>DASXHY010000581.1:0-1724 GCA_036488095.1 Verrucomicrobiia bacterium
AATTCGGCTCGACTGATGGTTCAAACCGTTGTGATGGGTGCCGTGGCCGGCTTGGATACATGATTTTAGGTGAAAACTTTTCTACCACGATGTCGTCGATTGCACCCGTATGAAATCGAAAACGAATACAGCGCAGGATTCCGTGCTGCCGATTTCATCCTCCGTCAATGTTCAAATCCCCGAGGGCGATAAGGTCAATCGATCGGGCGGGGTAGTCGAGAATTCCACGCGCATTTTGCTGGTGGATGACCACCCTGTATTGCGCAAGGGTTTAATGGCTTGTCTCACCGGCCGCGTCAATTTCATCGTGGTCGGAGAAGCAGCCGACGGCTTGGAAGCCATACGGAAGGTGGGCGAACTGCGGCCGGATTTGGTTTTGATGGACGTCGAAATGCCGCAAGTGGATGGATTGGCGGCCACTGAAGCCATCTGCAAGAAGTATCCGAAGACCAAGGTGCTGGTCCTTTCCATGCACAACAATACGGACTACGTGGTGCAGGCGATCCAAAAAGGCGCCCGCGGTTTTGCGCTGAAGAGCCTGCCCTCGGAGGAACTGATCAAAGCCATCGAAATCGTGCAGCGAGGCGAGCCTTTCTTCAGCGCGCATTCCATCTCGACCGCGCGCGGCGCGGCTGCAAAGGGCGACATGGCAAAAGATACTTCTGAACTTTTTGAACGGGAGAAGGAAGTTTTGGTTCATCTGGCGGCTGGTTTCGGCAACCGGGAAATTGCGGAGATATTGAGTATCTCAGTTCGCACGGTGGAGTCGCACCGGGCGCGCCTGATGAGAAAGCTGAACATCCATACCATCGCGGGCCTTACCCGGTACGCGCTGGCTCACGGTTACATCTCATTGAACCCTTCTTTTTCGATGCCAGGATTGGCCGAACAAACCACGCAACCTCCGCCACTAGGCCTCCGGCTTTGAGCAGTCAAAAGTAGGAGACGAGGTGACGAGTCTCCTACGGGAAAAAGATCTTTGAACGGACTGCTAATCCTGCTGGGAAAAAGAAAACTTATTTACCAGCGACATGTCGCCGCGGATCAGCTTTGTGCCGGTGCCGACCATCTTCAAATAAAAGTCGCTCGGCAAACCTTCCCATGTCACAAACTTCGATTGCTGGCCGATGGGCACGTCGTTAACGCATTTGAAAATGGCAGTGCCTTCATCCACTTCATCGAACATGGCCACGTAGACCATTGAGACGTTGGCCTGTTTCGCATTGCAGAATTGCGACCATAAAAATTTTCCGCGCTCGCGCGGGATTTGATTCGAGGGACCGCCCTTCATGTTATGCCAGCTAAATCCGGGGAAAACGACGGGCAGCAGATCAATCCCGCGCTGGCTGCACCAGGCCAGGTCCGGTTTCAGAGTTTTTTCCGCATACTTGGCCGCTCCGGCGGGATCCCCATAACGTCCCACCGTCCAGGGGCTGATAATATCCGCCATGGCGATGACGTTGAGCAGTTCCGGATCGCTCACGGCGTCGGCGCGCAATTCCCGCCAACCCGCCGGAACGCCCAGCATCACCGTGCAGCCGCCGGCCTCCGGATCATTTTTCAAAAACGCAATCAGTCGGCGGCATTCCGCGAGCGTATAGTCCCGATGGTCGTTAAAACCAATTCCCCAAACGGCGACGACGGGTTTGCCGCGATGGTTCAAGTAAGCGGGATCGTTGGCGAGGGCCATTTGCTTTCTCAACGCGCGCCAATCGTTGATGACG
>DASXHY010000695.1:0-1508 GCA_036488095.1 Verrucomicrobiia bacterium
TGCACGAAAATCGCGGGAGTCATAACATTTTCCGGCGCGATTTTTCCGGCCGCGACGATTTCTTCGACTTCCACGATGGTGATTTTTGCAGCCATGGCCATGACGGGATTGAAATTTCGCGCCGCCAGGCGGTAGGTCAGATTGCCAAGTTCGTCGGCGGTTTGCGCTTTGATGAAAGCGTAGTCGGCGTGGATGGGCGATTCGAGAATGCAGCGCTGGCCGTCGATGATCCGCTCTTCTTTTCCGGCGGCGACTTCGGTGCCCACACCCACGGTGGTGTAAAAACCGAGCAGCCCGGCGCCGGCCGCACGCATGCGTTCGCACAGGATGCCTTGCGGCACCAGTTCCAGGGTGACTTCCTTGGCAGCAAGGCGGTCTTGAAAATAGTTGGAATGCGGGCCGGGAAACGAGGCGATGACGTGGTTGATTTGGCCGTGTTTGAATAGCAGGCCGAGTTCGCCTTCGCGCGTGCCGCAATTGTTGCTGATGGCGGTAATGTTTTTGGTGCCTTTGCGGGCCAGGGCCTGGATGAGGTTATTGGGGAACCCGGCGCCGCCGAAGCCGCCGAAGAGGATGCGGGCGCCGTCGGGAACGTCGGCGACGGCTGCATCGAGGCTGGGATGGATTTTAGTTTTCATAAAGCGTTGCAAGAAGAGAGGACAAATTCCTCACCCGAGTTGGCGGGATTGGGAATGACCCCGTTCGATATTGCAGCGGTAAGGAAAATATCACGCGACGCATAGCGTATCGTAGCAGAGGCGGCAAAGTTAGCCGAGGCCGGCAGTTGCTGGTATTGGCGTGGGGCGTCCATTAGTATCCGAAGAGAGCGATGAAGCGCGGTTCACTTACGATCATGATTTTGGCGGCCTTTGCGGGATTGCTGGCCGCAGTGGCTGCTTCTGTTTTGCACGATGGGATGAGTGCACGGGCGCGGCCGGGGGCGCTGGAGACTTTTTTGGCGCGACATGCCTGGCGGCTGGCGGTTCCGGCCACGGCGCGAGCGATGCGCAATCCCGTAGCGGCCACGGCGGAAAATCTGAAGGATGCACGGCTGCATTTTGCGGATCATTGCGCGGTGTGCCACGGGAATGACGGCAGCGGCGATGCGCTGTTTGGGCGCGGACTGTATCCCAAGCCGCCGGATTTGCGGGCCGCGGAGACGCAGTCGCGGCCGGACGGGGAAATTTTCTGGATTATCGAGAATGGCGTGCGCTTTACGGGGATGCCGGCATTTTCGAGCCACGACGTGAATGGCGGGCACAGCATGAACAACGATTCCTGGAAGCTGGTGCATTTCATCAGGCACCTGCCGCAAGTGACGCCCGAGGAAAAACTGGAGATGGCGCAAAATAATCCAAAAAGCCCAGCGGATCGCGAAGAAGAAAAAGACGAAAACGATTTTTTGAATGGTGGCGGATCCAAGAACACCGTGGGCGCCCAGAAGCCGGGCCAGGATTCGGATACGGTGCATGAAAAGAAACCCGGCGGTTCAAGCGTTCAACCGTGAG
>DASXHY010000704.1:0-2244 GCA_036488095.1 Verrucomicrobiia bacterium
CGCCATGCGTTTTATTGGGAACATCATTGAAAAACTGCAACGCCATCCAAAGCGGATTGTTTTTCCGGAAGGCACCGAGCCGCGCGTGCTCCAGGCCGCGCGCCAGTTTTATTCGCTGCGCCTCGGCGCGCCTATCCTTCTGGGCGATCGCACGAAAATCAAAACTCTCGCGGAGGAACTGAACATTTCGATGGAAGGAATTCGCACCATCAACCCTGCGGAAAGCGATGACCTCGATAATTTCGCGCGCCGCTTTGCCGCGTTGCGGCGCGGCAAGGGCCTGCAGCTTCCAGAAGCGCGCGAGGCGATTTTGCAGCCGAATTATTTCGGCTCGATGATGCTCGCGATGCACCAGGCGGATGGCCTCGTCTCCGGCACCAGCGCCACCACCGGCAGCGTCCTGAGACCGTTGTTTCAAATCATCAAAATGGCCCCGCACGGCACGACCGCCTCCAGCTGCCAGGTGATGGAAGTCGAGGATTCGCAATTTGGCGAACACGGCGTGCTGTTTATGGCCGATTGCGGCGTCATCCCCGAGCCGACCACCGAGCAACTCGCCGAGATCGCCATTTCAACCGCGCAACTCGCGCGCCAACTGCTCGGCATTCGGCCGCGCGTCGCCCTGCTCTCTTTTTCCACCAAAGGCAGCGCCACACATCCCACCATTGGCCGCGTCCAGGCCGCCACCGCCCTCGCCCGGCAAAAAGCCGAGGCCAAAAATATCGAGGCGGATTTCGATGGCGAATTGCAGGTGGACGCCGCGCTCGTGCCGGAGATTGCCGCGCGCAAATTGCCCGAAAGCAAAGTTGCCGGCCTTGCGAACGTTTTGATTTTTCCCGAACTCAACTCCGGTAATATCGCCAGCAAACTCGTCCGCCACATCGCCCGCGCCAACGCTTACGGGCAAATCCTCCTCGGCCTCGATCGGCCCGCCGCCGATGTCTCCCGCGGCTCGAACGCGCACGACATCCTCGGCGTCGCCGCCATCGTCGGCGTGCAGGCCATTGAATACGACAAGCTTTACCCCGGTGCTGGCGGGAGATTGCCGGGAGAATAAGGCTTCGTTTAATAAGTAACTTGTTAAATGAGTTAAATGAGCACAACCCGATTTAACCGATTTAACTCATTTACTTGATTTAACCCTTTCATGAACACTTCCACCCCCCGCGTTTTCATCGCCGCCACCCGCCAAAACGACGGCAAGACGACCGCCTCGCTCGGCCTCATTGCCGCCTTGCAGCAGCATTTCCCCCGCGTCGGTTACATCAAACCCGTCGGCCAGCGTTTTGTCGAAATCGAGGAACAGAAAATCGATGAAGACACCGTGCTCATGGACAGCGTTTATCAACTCAACTGTCCCCTCGTGGACATGAGCCCGATCGCCGTCGAGCCCGATTTCACGCGAAAATATCTTCAAGCCGCCAACAACGAAGCGCTCGTCAGAAAAATTCAAAAGGCATTTGACCGCGTCTCGTGGGAAAAGGATTTCGTGCTGTGCGAAGGCTCCGGCCACGCCGGCGTCGGCTCCGTATTCGATCTGTCGAACGCGCAAGTGGCGAAAATTCTCGGCGCGAAAGTCATCATCGTTACTCAGGGCGGCATCGGCAAACCCATCGACGAAGTTTCGCTGAACCAGGCATTGTTCGAGAAGGAAGGCGTGGAAATCATCGGCGTCATTCTCAACAAAGTGCTCGATACAAAAGTCGATTCCGTCACCGAGTTCGCCCGGCGCGGCCTGAAACGCAAGGGACTCGATCTGCTCGGCGTGATTCCGCATCAGCGCATCCTTTCCAATCCCACGATGGAATTGATCCGTGACGAGTTGAGAGCGGAGACCTTGAACACGCCGGAAAAATTGCACGGCCTGGTGGATGACGTAGTGGTCGGCGCGATGGGCGCGCACAACGCCATGGATTTTTTCAAACCGGGCGTCCTGCTTATCACACCCGGCGATCGCGAAGATATCGTGCTCGCCGCCTGCACAAGTCTCGACACGCAGGCTGAAAAACGCATGGCCGGCATCGTCCTCACCGGAAATTTGCGCCCCTCTCCTGCCGTCCTGAAAATCATTCGCGTGATGCCGATCCCGGTGTTGCTCGCCAAACAGGACAGTTACGAAGTCGCGTCCAAAGTCCACGATCTCACCGTCAAAACCCGTCCCAACGACGCCGAAAAAATCTCTCTCATCCGTGATTTGATCGCGCGCAATGTGGATGTGAAAAAGATTTTGGAGTCTTTATGACC
>DASXHY010000033.1:0-3370 GCA_036488095.1 Verrucomicrobiia bacterium
TCATTCCTGCGGATACACCAGGATCCGATCGTGTACCAGCACGATAAGGTCGTTCTTGCCATCGCCGGTCACGTCGGCCACGACAGCTTCGCGAGGCTCGGGCAAGTCGCTCCGGCGACTGCGGAAGGTGCGCTCTTCAAAAACTTGCCAGCGATTGGCCGGAACCAATTTGTGGTGCGAATCAAAAATCACGAGGTCGAGATAATTCCTGGCCGTCTCGAGGAAGACCAGGTCCTTGCGGCCGTCATTGTTCAAGTCCCCGGAAGTCACATCACCCAGATGCCCGTCCTTGATGGGCGTTTCGTAACCGTCCAGTTCGGTCAGTTGCCAGATATCGCCCTGCAACGGCATCCACGCGACATTGTTGACGCCAAAAAAACCAACCGTGTTCGGAGTCGAACCGCCGAGCGCGACGGATTGCAGGCTGCCGAAATCGGAGACCGGCAGGTCCAGGTTCCGCACCACTTGCCAGACGCCTTTGCTGTCGCGCTCGCACAATGTGAGTTGCTTGCGCTCGGCATCGAGCATGAAAAGGGACGGGGTGGCGTTCGTCCCGTTCGACAGCGCCGCCGCGCCGACAATGCGCGAATTGCTCGCGGTGCCGTTGATTTGCTCCTTCACTTTGAAAGCCCAGCCACCGCGATTGGTGGAGCTTTGCAGCGAGTTGTCCGCCTGCAGCACCACGGCGCGCAGGAAATTCTTTTGCGGCAGCAACAATTCAGGTTTCCCATCGCCATCCACATCGAGCGAGGTCATCCACGGTTGCTCAATCGCGCCACCCGGTGCGGAAACGTCGATTTCTTCGAAGTCCTTGCCGGCCACCTGCCGCAACACTTTTACTTTTTCATAAGGAATCAGCACCACCAAATCCATCAGGCCGTCCTGGTCCACGTCCTGGAACGAAATGCTCGTCGGATTGGATTTGAAATCATCGCTCAGCTTCTGCGTCTTGCTTTTCCCATCGGCGGTGCGCGTGACGAGCGAGCGCTTGCCGTCCTGGTCGACGATTACGGCGAGCTCGGATTTGCCGCCGGATTTCAACGCGCCCACCGCCATCGCGAGAGGCCGGCCATCGAGCGGAATCAGGGTCGGAAACGGGAGGCGTTGTTTGTCATCGAGGCGCGAGACGCCGATTTGCCGCTCGTCCTCGCTTAGCATGAAAATATCCGCCTTGCCATCGGAATCCCAATCGGCGACGGCGAGGTCAGTGACGCCCGCCAGCGTGGGAAAAGTCTTTGCGCTCGAAAGTGAGCCGTCTTTTTGCTGGAAATAAATGGAGATTTGACCGCTCTCCGGCTCAGCCACGAGCAAGTCGGGCAAGCCATCGCCATTCACATCAGCCCACAACAATCCGCGGTGGGCTTTGTCGGTTTTGTTCAGCGGCAAAACCTGCAGTTGGCCCTGGCGGAAATTTCCGGACAGCGGCTCGGCGGGCTTGCGCGTGAAGCTGGAGATTTCTGCGCGGCCGGAATTTTGCGCGATGGTGATGACGTCGACCTTGGCATTGGTCTCCAAATTGTCCGCCCAATAGGAGCGGATGGGCGACATCGGAAAATAAACTTCCGGTCCAAGCTCGCCGCCCTTTTGCTGCAGGCGGAATCGGAAGGGATTGCGGTCCTCCCAGTTCACGAGCAACAGGTCGCTCAACCCGTCGCCGTCCACATCGAGCACTTGCACGGCTTTGACCGTGCCGGAAAACGGAATCTTCTGCGGTTCGCCCAGCGTGTGGTCCGGCTTTTGCGGGAGAAAATAAACGTAATTGTCCGCGAGCAACACCAGGTCGGTAAGATGATCGCCGTTCAGGTCACCGGTGGTGAGGGCGTTTTCCGAGAGCTGCCCGTCATCGATCGGCCAGCGCTTCGGCGCGCTCCAGCCGTTCGTGCCGAGGTTGTATTGAACCACCAATTCCTTCGGCTCGCCGTAATAAGCGATGTCCGGCCGGCCATCGCCGTTCAGGTCCGCGACGACCAGCGCGGAAATTCGTTTTTCGGAGGCGATCGATTCGATGCGAAAACGCGCGTCGGGCGGCAGGTCGTTCATTTCCGACTGGCCGGCCGTTTTGGTCTTGGCCGTCAGATTGGTTTTGCCGGTTTGATTGTAGAGGATGTTGATCTTTGACCGCGAATTGTTGGCGATAACGATGTCGTTCAAGCCGTCGCCGTCGATGTCCGCGACGTGCAGTGATTCAATTTGGGGATCGATGGGAAAAATTTCCGGGCCGGTGAACCCGAATGCATTGGTGTCCGTGGTAGTGGCGCCGAGGAGAGACAGGGAGTTGGCGCCAAGCAACGCGGGGATGAGCCAGGCCGAAAAGAAGAGTTGTTTGCGAAAACTCATAATTAAAATCGTAGCGGAAAATGCCATCGGATGGCGGGCTTGGCGAGTTTTATTCGCCAATAAAGTGCATGGCGACGCGGCGCGAGTGAGGCGCGCGGCGATGTTCCCATATGTAAATCCCCTGCCACGTGCCGAGCGCGAGCCTGCCCTGATGCAGCGGAATGCTGAGATTCACCGTGGTGAGCGCAGTGCGGATGTGCGCGGGCATGTCGTCCTCCCCTTCCGCGGTGTGAATGAACAGTGGGTCGCCGTCGCGTACGAGCCGGGCGAAAAAATGCTCGAGATCGCGCCGGACATCCGGGTCGGCATTTTCCTGGATCAACAAGGACGCGGATGTATGGCGCAGGTGCAGGGTCAGCAGGCCGTTGGTGAAATTGTTTTTCGCAATCCAGCCAGCGGCTTCATCCGTGAATTCGTACAGCTCGCGGCCGCGGGTTGAAATTGCAAGCTCATGAAAGGATTGGCGGATCATCCCTTTAGTGCCCCGATTGCGCCGTCTGCTTATCGTTCAGCAACTTTTCCAATTCCTGGTTGCGGGGAAAACCGGCGGCGACGGCTTTGTCGTAGTGCCAGCGCGCCAACTCGACGGCAGGCGGCTGTTGGGTTAGGTAAAAAACCGCGAGATTATTTTGGGCCCCGGCATAATTGGGGTTCAACAGGATGGCTTTGCGAAAAGCGGCCTCGGCTGGATTCCGCATGCCTTTTTGGCTGAGGGTCAGGCCGAGAAAATTTTGGATTTCTGCGTTTTGCGGATCCGCCTTGGCGGCGCGGCTCAGGGCATCCAGCGCGTCATCATATTTCCCCTCGCGATACTTGAGATTGCCAAGAATCGAGAGGGTGAAACTGTCGTTGGGCGTGACGGACAGGGCAGTTTTTATATTTTTTTCGGCGTCATCGAGATGGCCCATTTCGAGTTGAACGGTGGCGAGGTTCGCGAGCGTGTTGGCGTTCTTGCTGTCATGCCGTAAAACTTCCACGTATTTTTGCTCGGCCTGGTCGTAATTTCTCGCCGCAAAATCCTGCTGCGCTTGCT
>DASXHY010000055.1:0-8621 GCA_036488095.1 Verrucomicrobiia bacterium
AAATCACTTCTGTCCACCAAAACGGGGCAACCTCACCCAATCAATGAATTCAAAAATCCAAAAACCCTTCCCCGCCTCGGCTTTCGTGCCCATCCGCGCTTATCTGCGCTTATCTGCGCCTATCTGCGCACTTTTTTAAAAAAATATAACCGCCCATTAATCAAAAATATAAAACGCGACCCATGCCCGGTTATTCCACTGAAAACACCGAAGAACCTTTCGCAGTTGTTCAAGCTGTTCCTGAGCATGTTGCCGCAACCCTTTGCGCCTTCGCACCTTTGCGCCTTTGCGTTAAAATCCTGTCCGCCGGTTTTCTCCATCAGGCTTGTCAGTGCATTTTTCTTCTGCCAGCAACGCCATCGGAAACCTTTGACTTACTGCTGCCAAAAACAAAATACTCCCTCGTATGCGAAAACAAATGGTCTGCACTTTCGCCGGGCTCCTTTGGTTGAATTTAGCCGTCACACTATTTGTGGCAATCTCGGCGGTCTCTTGCGCAACCGGCACGCGAGCCCAACAACGCAATCTGCCTCCGACTGGCTTTGTTGCGCTTTTCAACGGCAATGATCTGAGTGGCTGGTGGGGGGCCGGGACCGAAAACCCGCGCGAATACATGGCGTTGCCCGCGGCTGAGTTTCAGAAAAAGCGCGAGGCAAGCCTGGAAGATATCCATCGGCATTGGTCGGTTCAAAACGGAGAATTGGTGAACGACGGCAAGGGTTTGTTTCTCACTTCGGATCAAAACTTTGGAGATCTTGAGCTGCTGGTGGATTACAAAACAGTCCCGCTGGCCGATAGCGGAGTCTACCTTCGCGGCTGCCCGCAGGTGCAAATCTGGGACTCGACCGAAAAAGCCAAATTTTCGCTGGGGTCAAATAAAGGGTCCGGCGGTCTTTGGAATAATTCCCCCGGCGCTCCTGGCAAAGATCCGCTGGTGAAAGCCGACAAACCTTTTGGCCAGTGGAATCACTTAAGAATAATCATGGTGGGCTCTCGCGTTTGGGTTTGGTTGAACGGCAAGGTGACGGTTGACGGCGCGACGATGGAAAACTATTACCAGCGGAAGTTGCCCGTGCCTCCCCGGGGGCCAATTCAATTGCAAACGCACGGCGGTGAAATCCGCTGGCGCAATATTTTTATTCGCGAAATTGGCAGCGACGAGGCGGACCGGCGTTTGCGCGGAAAAGATCCCGCCGGCTTCAAATCGGTTTTCAATGGCCGCGATTTTACCGGCTGGGGCGGGCCTTTGGATTGCTGCGGCATTACCAACGGCGCCATCGTTTGGCAGCAAAAGAAGGGCGGGACGATTTACACGCAGGAAAATTTCACAAATTTTGTAGTGCATCTCGAATTCAACTTGCCACCGGGTGGGAACAATGGCCTGGCCATTCGTTACCCGGGCGCCGGCGACACGGCATACGTGGGCATGTGTGAATGCCAGGTGCTGGATGATAATTACGAAAAAGCGACGGGAGATAAAATTGATCCTCGCCAGGCGCATGGCTCGGCTTACGGCATGGTGGCGGCGTTGCGCGGCTACCAACACCCGATCCGGGAGTGGAACTACGAAGAGGTGACCGTGAATGGCTCGACCATCAAGGTCGAGTTGAACGGGACGGTCATTCTCAATGCCGACCTTGCCACGGTGAGCGATTACCTGGCCGGACACGAGCATCCCGGCAAAAACCGCACCAGCGGCCATTTTGGTTTTGCCGGGCACAACGATCCCGTCATGTTCCGAAATATATCCATCAAGGCTTTGAACTGAAATTGAAGCATGAAAAACGCTCCCAATTATTCGCGCCGTTCTTTTTTGAGAACCCTGGGCACAGCGGCCGCTGCGGCCCCGTTTGTCACTACCGGGTTGCTGGCGCGATCGCCGAATAACACGTTGCGCCATGCCAGTTTTGGCTGCAGCGGCATGGCTTTGGGCGATTTGACCGTGATCGGAAAATGGAAGGGTGTCGAAATGGTGGCGCTTTGCGATGTGGACGTGAGTCGCACGGTCGACGCGCGAAAATTGTTTCCAAACGCAAAGTTTTATCAGGACTGGCGTGAATTACTCGACAAGGAAGGAAAGAATATCGATTCGGTCAATGTATCCACTCCGGATCACATGCATGCGCCGATTGCGATGACCGCGATGCATCTGGGCAAACATGTGTACGGGCAAAAGCCGCTGGCCCACAATATTTATGAAGTGCGGCGCATGACCGAGACCGCCCGGAAGACAAAGCTCGTCACGCAAATGGGAATCCAAATCCAGTCCGCCGGGCCTTACCGCACGGCGGTGCGAATCGTGCAGGACGGAGTGATTGGGAAGGTCCGGGAAGTCCATACCTGGTGCCCGAAATCCTGGGGCGATGCCACGCCGCTTCCCGACAAGCGCGATCCAGTGCCGGCAGATTTCGATTGGAATCTTTGGCTCGGTGTTTGTGCCGAGCGGCCGTTCATTGATGACAAGTATTATCATCCCGCGAATTGGCGCAAACGGCTTGATTTTGGGACGGGAACACTTGGCGATATGGGCTGTCACCTGTTTGATCCGATTTTCAGCGCGTTGAATCTGGCAGCGCCGATTTCCGTTCGATCCGAAGGTCCGGCGCCGAACCAGTGGAATTGGGCTTTGGACGGAAAGGTTATTTATCGGTTCGCCGGGACGAAGTATACCGCGTCCGAGGTGCTGCCGGTGACGTGGTATGACGGCGCATCCAAGCCGCCGGCGGAAGTGACGGCTCTGCTGGAGGGCGTAGAACGCCCCGATACAGGTTCCATCTTCATCGGCACTGAAGGAGTGATGCTGTTGCCGCATGTGATGGCCCCTACCCTCTACCCGCAGGCGAAATTCAAGGATTACGAAAATCCTGATGCCGGGGAAACGAATCATTGGGGACAATTCGTGAAAGCCTGCCAGGGCCAGGGAAAGACAACCGCCGATTTCGCGTATTCCGGACCGCTTACTGAAGCGATCCTGGTGGGCGGAATTGCCTCACATTTTCCGGAAACAACACTGGAATGGAACGCGAAGAAGATGCGATTTGATCACCCGGAAGCCAGCCGCTTTGTTCGGCGCGAGTATCGCAAAGGATGGGCGGTCAAGGGACTTTGATACGCCAACTTTCCGTCGGAGCTTCCGATTTACGATTTCGACGGAAGAGCGTCGTCGCGGCCAACCGCAGCTCCGGTTGTGCTGTCATCATTGGGTGAAATTCGCGGCGGGTGAAAAAATAATGCCAACGCGATGGCGGCGATCATTCCGCAGAACATTGGCACAAGGAACAAGCCGCGGAAGTTTGTCATGCCATTGTGGGTAAATGTATTTTGAATCAGGTACGGGCAAATCGAATTTGCCAACAAGGCCCCGACACCCAAAATCATGACGTTGAAAAGGCCCTGGGCGCTGGCGCGAGCGTCCTTCGGAAAATAGGCGTCCACAAAAATATAAACGGTCGCGAAGAAAAATGCGTAACAGATGCCGTGGAGAATCTGTACGAGAATGATGAGTTCCCCACGTTGCGGGAAAAGCGCATAGACCGAAAAACGGACGACTTGTCCGAGAATCCCGCCAATCATCGTCGCCCGCCACCCGAGCTTTTTCAAAGTCGCGCCGAGCGCGAACATTGCCAGAATTTCCGCCACCTGGCCGATGCTCATCACCGGCATGATCCAATTGCCGGGAATTCCAACACCACCGGCGGCGCGAGCCGCGCCGAGGAACGAGCCGGTCCAGTTGAAATAACAGTTGTGCACAAATGAATCCAGCAGCACGACGAGCCAGAGAACGAGGACAAATGGATGCTTGAGCAGTTTAAGCGCCTCGAGCCAGGCGAGCTTTTCGCGCGCGCCCTCGCCGGCTTTTCGCGGCGGCGTGTGTGGCAGCAGAAAACTGAATCCCGCCAGCGCGAGAGAAGCGATGCCGGCAACTTTATAAGTCCAGGTGGTTGCCGATTTTAAAGCGTCACCGGTCAGCCCGGAACCCAATATCGTTCCGAGCGTATCAATGATGCCATGCGGGTTGGCGGCGTGAACCTTGTCCCAATCCACCAGGATGAACGTGAAGGGCCACGCGGCGAGAACCCATCCAATCGTTCCACCCATGCGTACCAGGCCGAATTCCTTTTGCGCGTTTTTCATGTTCGCAAAAGCGATTGAATTGGTGATCGAAATCGTCGGCACGTAGAAGAGGCAATGCACCAGCATCAGGCCAAAGAACGGCCAGAACGCTTTCGTAAAAGCCAGGCCCAGCATTGCGAGGCCGCCGATGAGATGGCTGAACGCGAGAAATTTCTCGGCCGCGAAATGCCGGTCGGCGTATTGGTTGCTGAAAAACATGCCGACAATGGCCGCGATAGGGAAAGCATTGAGAATCCAGGATTGTTCGGCGGGCGTGAAATTCAAACTGGGCAAGTACCCGAAAATCAACGGGAGCCAAGCGCCCCAGATGAAGAATTCCAGCACCATCATGATAAAAAGTTTTAGCCGGTGAGAGTTGTTCATGATTGTGTTAGAGGTCGATAAACTTGCCGTTACGAATTGATTTCTCTTCGGCTTCGCAGATTTCGAGGGCCGCGACACCGTTCTGGGCCGTGACGATTTGCGGAGCCGAATGCGTGCGGACACACTCGACGAAGTACCGTATTTCCGCGGCGTATCCGTCCGTCTGTTCCAATTCGACCGTGCGAGGCGGTTGCCCGTCTTCGGCGATCACCAAAGCTCCGGGACCACGCGCGGCGTCGAAATCAAGAGTCGCTTGTTCGCAATGCAGCGTGTAACTCATTCGAAAGCCCTGTTTGAGCAGCCAGCTTCCCTCGGCGTGCACGACCGGGCTCTCGGAATAGTGATAATGCGTTACGACGTGGTCAATGGCGCCTTGTTTGCCCACAACACCGCTGGAAAAAACTCCCGCCGGGCGGCCGAAAAGATAATTCACAAAATCGGTGTCGTGAATGTGCAGGTCGAACAGCGCTCCGCCGGAATCGCTACCGTAGGCGTCTTTCCCGCCCCAGGCCGGCATTTCGGATAGGCGAGAAAAGCGCGCAGCCAGAATTTTCCCGTAGGTGTTTTCGACGGCCACTTGTTTCAACCAACTCCAGCCTGGCCAGAATCTCATGCACATCGCGGGCATGAGAAACCCGGAAGCGCGGTCGGTGGCCGTTAAAATTTCCAAAGCCGCGACCGATGTTCGGGCGATCGGCTTTTCACAAAGAACATATTTACCCGCATTCAACGCGGCGATCGCATGCTGCGGATGCAACACTGTCGGCGTGCAAAGATCGATAAGTTGAATTTCAGGATCGGCCAGCAACTCCTCAATTTTTTGATAAACCTTCACGTCCGGTCCCAGGGCGACGGCATCGGACTTTTTTATATTTCCGGCGACGCCGGGCAGCACGCCATTTACGGGCAGGCGATTTACACCACAAACTGCGGCGACCTGTGCCTGGGGATTATCCAGATACGCCCGCAAATGGGTCGTTCCCATGAAGCCGAGTCCCACGACTGCAACCTTTACAGGTTTTGAAACGGGTAATGCAGGTGGATTGGACATGGGTTAGTTCGCTTGGCTCGATTTCAGGACAACTTTCCGCGCGCTGCAAACGTCAACGATCCGCTGGTCCCCAGCTTCGCGTTCGATCACGAGATTTCCGGTAAAGTTTATCTCCCGGAGTGCAGCGAAAAATCCCGGCCAATCCACATCGCCGGTTCCGACCACGACCTCCCTGCCCCAACTGCCTGGGATCGTGGTGCGTTTGGCGTCCTTGATGTGGACCTGGCAAATCCACGGCGCAAGAATTCGCAACGCCGCTACAGGATCGCCCTGGCCATAAAGAATCATATTGGCCGGATCGAAATTCACACCGAGGGTTGGGCAATCGAGTTTTTGCAGGACAATGGCAAGCGACTGAGCGGTTTCCTGGCCGGTTTCGAGGGCAACGCTAATGTTTTTTTCGGCGAAAATACCAGCCACGTTCTCGATCCGCTGGAGCATTTTCAAAAAGTTCGGCTCCGTTTGGTCATGCGGCAGGAAGCCCGCGTGAAAAGTGACGAGGCGAAGGCCAAGCTCATCCGCATTGACAGCGTGGGTGTGTATATTGGCCAAATTTTGCGGCCAGGTATTATCCGGAGCGATTCCGCCGGTAGCTCGAATGGTTTCCAAAGTAGAATAATCTTCGCCCATGCATTCGAACATTCCCGAGACGATGGTGATGCCGTTTTGTCGAAGGATGGTTTGGGTTTCTTCGAAGACAGCAGGTGATTTCCGCAATGGGCCGAGCGCGAGTTGAACGCGGGGAATACCTGTTGTCCGCAGTTTCGCAACAAGGTCGCGCGGAGTCGAGGGTTGCAGCGACCAACTGCACACCGCCAGGCGTTCGAGAATTGTCTTACTCACTGGATAGCGGGCGAATCACCATTTTTGCCACCCTATGCGATGGATTCATCGAAGGCAATTATACAAATTGAGAGCGCGCCCGTATAAACCTATGGCTGACGTGCCGAAGCATTTCTGCCAGCTTTCATTCGATGCAATTTGATGAAGTCACGTTGGGCAGTTGGTTAAAATTTCTTTGTCGCTGTTCTTTAGTTGCCGCGCTGCTCCCGGGAACGCTAATCGCCGGCGAGGCCGCCACGCCGAGGGACCTGGCGAATGTGTTCGGCGTCGCGCACGTGGATGGGAAATATTACCTGACGTCCGGGGATTTTCTCGACGAAGGAGCCGACCAGGTGCTGGCCACGGGTAGCAAGGTCATCAAACTTTACCTGACGCCAAAACGTTATCCCTGGAACAGCGACTGGCCCCACGGCATTCACAGCCTGGTGGAGATGGCGCAGACGCCGTATTTTCAATCGGTTTTTTCCAAACCGTTCGCCACTTACATTTTGACTGCGTATTCCATCGGGCGGTCGGACCATTACTGGACGACAGGTGTGACGGACGAGCAAGCGAAAGACGAGACGCGGCAGTTCCATGATCTCGCGAAGTATCTGCTCACGACTTACCGCGGCACCGGGAAGACTTTTGTCCTGCAACATTGGGAAGGTGATTGGGCATTGCGCAGCCTGTCTAAGAAAGATTATGACCCGGATTACGTCCCAACTCCTACTGCGATCCAGGGAATGATTCGGTGGCTGAATGCGAGGCAGGCCGGGATCATCCAGGCGCGGTCGGAAGCGGGCGCGACGGATGTACACGTTTATGGGGCAGCGGAGGCGAACCGTTTGGAGGATTCCATGGCCGGCAAACCGGGAGTCGCCAACTCCGTGTTGCCGTACACCACGGTCGACTTGGCGTCGTATTCATCTTACGCTTTTCTCGATACGCCTGAGCGATTGAGCGAGGCGGTGGATTATCTGGCGGCACATCTTCCGGTGACTGCCGCTTTCGGGCGGAATCCGCACAGCATTTATCTCGGCGAATTCGGCTACCCGGAGAGCGGTGCGGAAGGGATTGAAGGCGTGAATCGGCGCATCAACAATGCGCTGGCGGTGGTGAACGACAAAGGGCTGCCATGGGCGGTATTCTGGGAAGTCTATTGCAACGAGCCCGTGAGTAAAACGCCAACGCTGCCGCTCAATGGCAAAACCAACGATTCCAGCTTGCGCGGTTTTTGGATGGTCAAACCCGACGGCACGCCCTCCATTGCATGGCACCGCTATCGGCGATTTATTGCTGAAACGAATCCGCAACGGGCGACTGCGAGGGCGGTTAAATCGAAATTGAGCGAAGTGTTTCACGAGAATTTTCAGCGGCCCGACGGGACCGATTTAGGAACGGGTTGGACGAAAGCTTCGCATTATGGAGTGGTCAATGAACAGTTGGTGCAGCATCGGATGCGGTTTGATATTCCCGATGGGCGCGATATCCCCTGGGGTTCAGCCACGCTCGACCTTAAGAACGCCGGCGTTCTTGGGCGTGGTTTGCAGGTGGGCGATTATTTTGAGGTCACGCTGCGGCGCTTGAGCGCGCAAGGAGGGCTGGGCGTCGAGTTGTTCGATTCGGATCAATTGCGCGTGGGCAGCGACCTGAATGAGGGGCCATCCACCGTCAAAGCATGGAACGGGACCACGTGGGTGCCCGTGGCGTTTGATGATGACGGGAAGGCGGTTCAATTCGACTGGAACACGCGCCACACGCTGGGCGTTCGCTTCGATTCCGCCGACGGCCATCACACGACTTTCAGTTATTACCTGGATGACCGGTACGTCGGCTCCTGGCTGATCGCGACCGCGAATCGAACATTGGACAAGATCGGGGTGTATGCGCAATCCCGGACCGGCGGGGCGGCGTTTGAATTTGAAGACCTGAAAGTCTTTTCCAGCGAGCGGAATCCGGCGGGCGGTTAATTGCCGCGAACGAAGCGCCACCGCAATCCGCGCGATCTCCTGTCCGCGTCATTCCTCTGCCGCCGCACGAGTGAGGCGGTAGCCGATGGCGCGGTGGAGCACTGCGGTCAATACAATACAAATAATCGCGATGAAGTACGGGATCACCTCAGCCCCGCCGCCTCTCATTCCTATGAAAAAGAATATCGATACGAACGCCATTAAAAATGAGCCTCCTAGATATTGAATGGCGACGGCCAGCGGCAGCGCCCCGCGTTTGAGCACGAGCGACAAAAATG
>DASXHY010000096.1:0-5717 GCA_036488095.1 Verrucomicrobiia bacterium
GGTTGAAAGCGAGTCCGGGCCGTCGTTGGAACTGACGTATTTCAGCAAGGATGGCGAAGAAGGTTATCCGGGCAACCTGGCGGTGAAAGCGGTTTATACTTTGACCGATGACAACGCGCTGAAGCTCGAATACACGGCGACGACGGACAAGGACACAGTGGTGAATCTGACGCATCATTCTTATTTCAATCTCGCGGGTTATCTCAAGAGCACGCCTTACTTCGGCGCGCTCATCGGCCGTTACGGCAATCGCATTGCGAAAGGGAAATTCACGCTGGACGGGCAGGAATACACGCTCGCGACGAACAACGGGCCGAATGCGCTGCACGGCGGGTTGAAAGGGTTCGACAAAGTTATCTGGCAGGCGCACCCGGTTGAAAGCGAGTCCGGGCCGTCGTTGGAACTGACGTATTTCAGCAAGGATGGCGAAGAAGGTTATCCGGGCAACCTGGCGGTGAAGGCGGTTTATACTTTGACCGATGACAACGCGCTGAAGCTGGAATACACCGCGACCACGGACAAGGATACGGTCGTGAATCTGACGCACCATTCGTATTTCAACCTCGCGGGCAAGGGGACGGTCCTGGATCACGTGGTGATGATCAATGCGGACAAGTTCACGCCGGTGGACAGCACATTGATTCCGACGGGCGAGCTCCGGCCGGTGGAGGGAACGCCATTTGATTTCCGCACGCCGACGGCGATTGGCGCGCGCATCGGCCAGAACGATGAGCAACTTAAGTTCGGCAACGGCTATGATCATAACTGGGTGATCAATGATTACACGGGCGCGGTGCGTCTGATGGCGCGCGTTTACGAACCGACCACTGGGCGGGTGCTCGAGGTGCTTTCTTCGGAGCCGGGCCTCCAATTTTACACGGGGAATTTTCTCGACGGCACGCTGAAAGGAAAACACGGCTGGGTTTACCAGTTCCGCGATGCGTTCTGCATGGAGCCACAGCATTTCCCTGATTCACCGAATCATCCGGAGTTCCCGTCGGTTGTTTTGAAACCGGGCGCGGTTTATCATAATACGATTATTTATCGTTTTTCGGTCAGACAGTAAGAAAAGTTCCAAGTTCCGGAGAAGATACTATCCGTAACGATTAATTGTATTTACGCTCGCCCTCACCCCAGCCCTCTCCCCGAGGAGGGTGAAGCTTTGGCACGCGTTCGGACGGTCAATGACCTTTGACTTAATCCAGCGATGGGTTTGAAGCTTGCGGAGCGATGCTCCGCGCTCCGCTCGTTAATGCTACGATAATTTCATGTTTCCTGCCCCGCGATTCGGAATATACTATAGCAGTGATTGTGGCTCGAATGACTTTGCTGCGCGGAATTTTTCTCTCCGTCTGGATTGCATGTTTGATCTTCCTATCGGGATGGGTCCAGGCAGGTCCTGCAGTGACGGGCGTTCCGCAGGACCTGACCATGCGCACGTGGAACAAGCAGCAGGGTTTGCCGGACGATTCGGTGACGGCGGTGTTGCAGAGCCGCGATGGATATCTCTGGGTGGGCACATCGAGCGGACTCGCAAGGTTCGACGGGACGAAATTCACGCTGATGTCGCCGCAAAACTGGAAAACCAACTCGCCGCTCTGCGTGACCGCGCTCTGCGAAGACTCGAAGGGCAAACTTTGGATCGGCACGCAGGATAACGGCTTGCTCTGCTACGACGGCGGCGTGGTGCGCTGGGTCATGCTGCACATGTTCGACAGCCAGACGGTTAATAGCATCGCGGAGGACGCGCAGGGTACGCTGTGGATCGGCACGCCGTCGGGATTGGCGCGGTTGCAGGGCGAGAAGTTCTCGCGCTTTACCATGGCGGACGGTTTACCGAATGATTTTGTTTCCAATGTCCATGTGGCGCGGTCGGGGGTGATTTGGATCACGACACGCAGCGGCATGTGCCAGTTCACGAATAACCAACTCGTGCGGGTTGCATTTCAAACGGACAGCGCCGGACGGAACCCGGAATCGCTCGGCGTGTATGAAGATCGCAGCGGGAAACACTGGGCGTTTGGCGACACGTACCTGGTTAATCTCGACGACAACAAATATCTCAATCATTTCGGCGGAGGGGATGCGGCTTTCACGCGCATCTGGAGCTTGTGCGAGGGACAGAATGGGGAGTTGTGGATCGGCACGAGCGGCAAAGGACTTTTTTGCTTCGATGGAAAATTTGTGCCGGTGACGATTAATAATGGCGAATTGACGAGCGACGTGCGCGCGATTTGCGAGGACCGGCAAGGCAACCTGTGGCTCGGCACGTACGGCGATGGATTGGTGCGCCTGCAACGCCGCAATGCCCGCGTGCTGGACGCGAACGCCGGGTTGCCGAATCGCCCGCCCGTGTGCCTGGCGGTCAGTCCGCAAGGCCACACGTGGATCGGGTTCGACCGCGCCGGTTTGTATGAAAGCGCCACACGCAATTTCGAGCCGTTGCTCAACGGCGCCATGCCGGGACTGCAAAACCTGGTGTCCACGATTTGTGTCGCGCCGGATTCGAGCCTGTGGGTGGGCACTCCGGGGGCAGGTTTGTTTCATATCGAGAAACAAAAAAACATGCATCTGACCACCGCGGATGGTCTGTCGGACAACGATATTTTGTCATCGGGAATGGATTCCGACGGCGCGTTGTGGGTCGGGACGGCGGCACGGCTGGATCGGATTTCGAATGGCGCGGTTTCCAGTTTTGGCGTGGAGGAAGGCCTGCCGGACGAGCCCGTCACCGCGCTTGTGGCGCGGCATGAGAGCGGCATGTGGATTGGGTTCAACAACGGCGCGGTTTACCGCGAAAACCTCGGCCAGTTTCATCGTGTGTCGACGCCAAGTTCCGTTCAAAGCAAACCGGTTCGCGCGTTGTGCGAGGATTCTTCGGGACGTCTCTGGATTGGAGCCGACAACGGACGCCTGGGCTGCGTGATTGACGGCCGCTTTACACCGGTGGATTTGCTGTCCGGAGCAGCGGACACGTCGATTCTCGGCATCATCGCCACGGCGGACGGGGACGTATGGTTTGGGACGGATAGGTCGGTTTATTCGCTGGCGCAAAAAGAGCTCGCCGCGTGGACGCCAGGCCAGCCGCCGCCCAAACCGCAACGAATTTTCCGCGCGGATTCGGTGCCGAATGTGGCGACGGAATATGGCTGGCCGCGCGCGCTGCAATCGCCCGACGGAACGCTTTGGTTTGCCATGGATAGCGGATTGGTGAACATCGATTTGGCCGCGCCCGCCGCGCACACCTCGCCGCCGCCTGTTTTAATCGAGGAAATCCTGGTCAACAACGCGCCTTTGCCCGCAGGGCGTCCCAACACTACTGTGCGGATCTCCGAGAACACGCTCGACATTCATTTCACCGCGATCGATTTGACCGCGCCGGAAAAAATCCGGTTTCGCCATCGGCTTGATGGCGTCGATTCCGACTGGGTGCAGGACAACGAACCCAAAGTACACTACGGGCGTTTGCCGTACGGCCAGTACACATTCCGCGTGCAGGCGGGCAATGCTGATCAAACGTGGTTTAATAATGGCGCTTCGTTCAGCTTCATCATTCCCACGCCCATCTGGCGCACCGACTGGGCGTTGGCCGGTTATGTGATTACGGGCTTGATTCTTGCCGGCGGTATTGTGCGGTTGATTCTGGCGCGCCGCTACCGCGGCCGACTCGCGGCGCTGGCGGCGCAACGCGCGATGGAACGCGAGCGCATGCGCATCGCGCGCGATATGCACGACGAAATTGGTTCCAAGCTGACGAAGATTTCGTTCATGACGGAACGCGCCAAACGCGAATTGGACGGCCACGAACCGGTCGCGCGCAAGCTCGACGCGATCGCCGGCACGTCGCGTGATTTGTTGCAGACGCTGGATGAAATTGTCTGGGCGGTCAATCCGCACAACGACACCCTGGAGCACCTGGCGGCCTATCTCGGCCAATACGCCACGGAATATTTGCAAAACACGGCCGTGGAATGCGAATTGCACATCCCGCGCGGATTGCCGCATCATCCGCTTTCCGCCGAGGCGCGCCATAATTTATTTTTGGCTTTCGAGGAATCGCTCAACAACGCGCTCAAGCACGGCCACCCCACGCGCATCCGCGTGGACATGCAAATCGCGCCGCGTCGATTTGAAATCATCATCGAGGATAATGGACGCGGGTTTGAACCACCAACCGACGCGGTTGCCGGCGGCGGCGACGGCAATAATTCCGGGCTGAATGGGAATGGATTGCAAAATATGCGGCAGAGACTTGCTATCCTCGAGGGACAATGCACCATCGTCAGCCGGCCGGGACACGGGACGACCGTCCGGTTGCGTGTGCCGCTCGCACCTGAAATCGCGGCGAAGCCGAACGGCGCCATCCAATGAACAAGCCAATCCGAGTTTCCATTGTCGACGACGAAGCCGATTTGCGCGAGAACATCGCGGGCTACGTCGACGCCGCGAAGGGCTTTCGTTGTGTCAGCGTGCACAGCAGCGCGGAAGAGGCGCTGGCGCATTTGCCGAAGGAGAAACCGGACGTAGTCCTGATGGACATCAACCTCGGAGGCATGAGTGGCATTGAGTGCGTGTTGCAGCTAAAGCCGTTGATGCGCGAGACGCAGGTGGTGATGCTCACGGTGTTCGAAGACACGGAAAAAATTTTCAGCGCCCTGGCCGCCGGGGCGAGCGGCTATTTGTTGAAACGCATGCCGCCGGAAAAATTGCTCGAAGCCATCCGCGAAGTCCACGAAGGCGGCTCGCCGATGTCCGCACCGATTGCGCGCAAAGTGGTGCAATCGCTCCAGGCGCATCGTCCGCCGGGCGTGGATGAAACGGTCGAGTTGTCACCGCGCGAACGCGAAGTGCTGGATGGGCTGGCGGAAGGTCAGGCTTACAAGCAGATTGCCGACAAACTTGATGTGAGCATCCACACGGTGCGCAATTATATCCGGCGCATTTACGAGAAGCTGCACGTGCGCACTTCCGCTGAGGCAGTCGCAAAATATCTTCGCCATTGAAACTCCCGGCCATTCTCACCGTTTTTTTTCTCCTGGGCCGCTGCCTCGCGCCGGCTGAGGAGGCAACCGCACCGTGGCATCCGGCGGGCGGAACTTTGATGACTCGCTGGGCGGCAGAAGTCAGTCCCACCAACGCGCATCCCGAATATCCGCGCCCGCAACTCGTCCGACCCGACTGGCTCAACCTGAACGGGCTTTGGAAATACACGATCGTGCCGGCGGGCATCACGGTTAATTTGACAAATTTTGACGGGGATATCCTTGTGCCGTTTCCCATCGAGTCGGCGCTCTCCGGCGTGAAACGGCCGTTGGATGAAAAAAGTATTCTGTGGTATCAGCGCGAGTTCACCGTGCCGGAGGGCTGGCGCGGCAAACGCGTGCGATTGCATTTCGGCGCGGTGGATTGGCAGGCGCGCGTGCTCATCAACGGGAGTGAAGTGGGCAGGCATCGCGGCGGCTATAATGGGTTCAGTTTTGACATCACCGACCGGCTCAAATGGAACGGCAAGGAAGAAATTTCGGTCGCGGTTTTCGACCCAACGGAAGGCGACCAGCCGCGCGGCAAGCAGTCCCGCAAACCGGAAGGCATCTTTTACACGCCGACATCGGGAATCTGGCAAACCGTCTGGCTCGAACCGGTCCCGAAAGAATGCATCGATGGTTTGGTAATGACTCCGGATATCGACGCGGGGAGTCTTCGGCTGACCGTCGCCG
>DASXHY010000450.1:0-13114 GCA_036488095.1 Verrucomicrobiia bacterium
GGAGGTGAAATTAACGCGAGACGGTTCTGGACGCCAACCGGGCATCGCCGTGAATCCAAATTTGCTTTGTCCTTGTTGCCACGTCCTTTCTCGCCTCCTTTTGCTGTTGGCTTTATAGCAGGGTGTCAGACGCGAAGCGAAGGGCGGAGTTTTGGTATTCCAGAGGATAATGACGTTGAAATGGATTGTGGAACCGTTACAGATGGGACGTGGAATCACGTAACGAATCGCCTTTGCGATGCAAAGAACTAGATTTGTGTTAAAACTGTGCGGGCGGTTCGCGCGGAGCGATGCTCCGCGCTCCGCAGTTTGCCGCTTTTGCAGAGGTCTCCTTTGGGATTGCCGCCCGCGCCTATCGGTTGCAAAAACGGAGTTGCGCCCGCCCACAAAGAATTTGACAATCGGGGGTTGGCTCGCGAGACTGAAGGTTGAATACTCACCTCTTGGATCCACTCAGCGGGTGATTCTTTGGGGGAGAGCGAAGACGCAAGTCTATGAAAAATGCCGGACTTCAAACCCCTTGGACCCAACCTATGCGATTCTCGATTCTCCTGCCATTGCCCCTTCGCCTTGTGATGTTGACCGCGGTTTTGGCGCTCGTGGCCGGCCCGGCGCAGGCCGTCAATATCCTGGTGAACCCAAGTTTTGAGATGCCCCCGCACGGGCATGTCTATCCGACGAATCCCCCGGTCGCCTTTGGCTGGACGCGGTTTGCGCCGCCGACCGCTCAACTCTTCGGCAACTACTGGGTGGATAACGCTGTCGCCGCCCATACGGGGACGTACTATTGGAAGGAATGGGGCGCTTGTTACAATGGCACCAACAATGTCGCGGGCATCTATCAAACCTTCAGCAGTAGCCCCGGCTCGACCTATCAGGCGAGCGGCTGGCTCTACATCTCCAGCACCGCCAACGGCGGAAACGACCTATTGGGAGCGGATTGCTACGTCTGGTTGCAAGTCGAGTTCATGGATTCCAGCAGCAACCTGGTGGCCCTGTATAAATCCGATAATTTCAACGCCAATGTCGGCCTGGACTCGTGGATCAACTACTCGGTGAACAACGCCTGTGATGTCACTTCACCAGTGTCCGTGGGCGATCCGTTTTTCCACACCTACGCGATCACGGGCGCGGTCAGCCAATTGACGGCTCCGGCGGGCACCGCCCTGGTCCGCTACCGGTATTGTCTCCTACAGTCTGCCAGCGAAGGCGGCGCATCGTATTTTGACGATGCGGACCTGGAGCAGTTGACCGGACCGATTCCTCCGGTGATCTCCGGCCTGTATCCGCAAAACATGATTTTGGTGCCACCCTCAAGCGGCGTCAGTTTTAGCGTTACGTCGCCGAGCGGCCATGTCATCAATACCAACGCGGTTCATCTGGTCTTGAATGGCGTTGACGTTTCCAGAAGTTCGATGATGACCGGCAACACGGCCAACAACACCTCCACGAACGTGAACGTGTTCTATAGCGGATTGCAATCCAACCTTGCCTATAACGTATCCATTACCGTGACTGATAGCTTCGGTTTCACTGCCAGCGTCAATACCCACTTCGAAACTACCTGGCGCGGGGTGCAGGCGCCCACTTACATGTGGGAGGCCGAGGACTGGGACTTTACCAATGGCATGTATTATGACAATCCCCTGCTGTGCAACGCCTGTTGCGAAAGCAATTGTTACTTCGGAGTCACGGGCACCCAGGGGGTGGACGACTATACTTCGTTTTATACTGGAGGCGCCAATTACCATGTCTATCGTCCATCGGATCTCGAGGGCGCGGCGCTGTCGGAAGATTACACGCGGCCGAACCTGTTCGCCGCGGGTCGGGAAGATTACTGCATTAACCCATTCAACTACACGGATTGGGTCAACTACACGCGCGACTGGCCCAATAGCACGAATTGGATCATCGGCCGGTTCGCCAACGGGTCCGGCTCGGCGGGTGGTTGCACGTTGACCGTGGTGACCGCCACATCTACCAACGTGGTGGGCACGTTCACCGTGAACCCCGGGTCGAGTTGGAGCGACTTCCAATACGTCTATTTGGCCAATACCAACAACAGCCAGAACGCCAACGTCGTGCTCAACGGCACCGAAACCTTGCAGCTCTCGGCCATCCTCCCGGGTGGGAGCGGGGGCAACGCTCTGCCGACTTTCTTTATGCTCGTTCCGGCGCAGGTGGATTTGCCATTCCTGGCCGGGCTGTATCCGACGGGCAAACATCCCTTCGAGTATACCAACGCGTTGAGCTTCACGGTAACCACCCTGGGAGCGACCTTCCCGGTCAACGGGGTTCAAGTGATTCTCGACGGCAACAATGTTTCCTCCGGCCTGGTGATCACCGGGTCGTCTTCCAGCAATAATGTGGTCTATACCAATCTGGCGCCGAATGAAGTACACACGGCCATCATCAACATCACCAATTCCCTCGGACATGGCATCAGTGTGACCAACCACTTCGACACTTTTAGCCAGACCAATTACATGTTCGAGGCGGAGGATTACGACTACAACGGCGGGCAATATGTTCCCTCGGCTGATTATTTCCCGGGCAGCTACGCCTCGTTTACGTCGGTCACCAACGTGGACTTCCATCACACGCTTATATCCGGCGAGCCAACCGACGGCTCCGACTTTCAGTATCGGATTAACGGCATTCCGCAGGAACCCGAAGTGGGTGATTACTATCGCGCGGATTTCTTCCCGAATCCGGATTTCCAATTGATTTATTTCGGCGGCGGCGACTGGGTCAATTTTACCCGGGATTATCCGCCCGGCGCTTATTATCTGTATGCGCGCAGTTCGGGGCTGGGGTCTTACACGATGACGCTGGGCCAGGTCGTCAGCGGGCAGGGGACCGCGAACCAAGTGGTCAAGCCCCTGGGCCAAATGAGCGCCGTCGGGACCAGCATCAACAGCTTTGCCTGGGTGCCATTGACTGACGCGAGCGGGGTCGCCCCAGCGGTGATCAACCTCAGCGGCGTGCCGACCTTGCAGATCGGGACGACGACCGGGGATTGCTATCCGAATTATTTTATGTTGGTCTCTGCCACGCCCATCAGTCTCAAGGCAACGTGGGCGACCAATCAAGTGAACCTGTCGTTCCCCACCGTGTCGGGATCCAATTACCGGATCTTTTATCGGACTAACCTGGTCGCGGGCAATTGGACGCTGTTGACCGCAGTGCTCGGCGATGGCACGGTTAAATCGGTGACCGATTCCACGGCTGGAGGCAGTCAACGGTTTTACAAGCTGACGTCTCCGTAAAGCCGCAACTATGCAATTGGACAACCGCAGATGAACGCAGATAAACGCAGATGGGAAATGCATTCGCCTATTTGGTCGTTCGCAGCGCCTTTTAGCGGGCGCATCGGTGCAAGGAAAAGAGCCTTCGCCCCCTTTAGAATCTGCGTTCATCTGCGTTCATCTGCGTTCATCTGCGGTTTGAATTGAATCGTTCCGCTAAAGTGTATGAGCCTTCCTTTGGGCATTCAAAGAAGAGATTCTCTTTGCTGCCGGGAGTGCGCTTTTACCTTGATCGAATTGCTGGTGGTCATTGCCATCATTGCCATCCTGGCGGCGATGCTGCTGCCGGCGCTTGCGGCAGCCAAGGCCCGGGCCCAGGCCACCTTTTGCATGAACAACACCAAGCAACTGGCGCTGGCCATCGTTCTCTACGCCGGGGATAATAGCGATTCTGTGCCGCCGAATATGGATGGCACAACGCCGCCGGTGGCCGGTGAAACGCAGACCACTCCGTGCTGGGTGGCCGGTTTGCTCAGCCTCACCTTCAGCCTGGATAACACCAACGCCGCAATGTTGGTGGATCACAATGCCTATCCTTACGGCGCTTACCTGGGGACTTATGTGGGCCTGAGCCCCACCGTGTTCAAGTGTCCGGCCGATTTGTCGACGGCGAACATTTACGGTCAGGTCTTATCCCGGGTGCGTAGTTATTCGATGAATAATTATGTCGGCAACCCGTCGCGCTCCAAATCCACCGACCCAAATCCGGTCACGAGCCCCGGCCGGAATACCAGCGCCTACCGCACCTTCTCGCGGGTGGCGCAATTCCGCGACCCCAGCGATACCTTTGTAGTTCTGGACGAGCGCCCCGACAGCATCAACGACGGCTCCTTTTTTACCAAAGCGGACCAGCCCGGTTATCTGCAGGATGTCCCCGCGAGTTACCATGGCCATGCGGCAGGTTTCTCCTTTGCCGATGGCCATTCGGAAATTCACAAATGGATTTGTGCCTACATCAACCAGCCCATCCAACGTACTCCTATCAACGAGCACAATCTGCTCGGTGACCCCGGCGTGGGCGACGTTTATTGGCTCGACCAGCACGCAGTCGGGCAGAGCAATATTCCTTGAGCAAAATATGTTGACGTTCGTTTAGACGCGTGCTAAAAACGCAACTACTTCACTCAATGTTATGATAATCAGAAGGAGCAATTATGACCTCAATGCATCGCAACACCCGTGTTTGGACTCTCATCGGTCTCTGCCTGTCGGTCGCCAGCGGCGCTTGGGCGCAAATCAGTTCCATTAATTCGGCTTTCATCACCCCCAGGGTTTTCAACGATTTTCCCGGCGCCGTGGGGACGTACAACAACAACTATCCCACTTCCATTCTCATCGGCGAAGCCGGCGCCGGGCGAGCCACCGCTAACGGCCTGGACCGCGATATTTGGCAGTTTTCAAATAATGGGACAACCGCCTACACGCTTGGCGCGAATGACTTCTTTACAGCTTCTATGACCCTGAATGTTACTGGCGACACGACTGTGATTAACGAAGCCGGGTTTATTATCCCGAACGTCAACGGCACATTTCCCGGAGGCAGCGATTTGCAGTTTCTAGCCAGCGCCCAAAGCGGCTTCCTTGGCATGTTCGGCGGGACCGGGTTTTGGAACTCGGGTATCACCTATACCGCAGGCAGCACGGTCACCCTGGGGATGACCTATTTCTTCGACTCCGCGAACAGCGAGGATGCCATGCAGTTCTGGGTCAATGCCGGCAGCGGCAATATCTACAGCCCGGTGCAGGATTGGTCGGGAAATCTCGCTGGCGACAACTTTGGCGGGTATTACCAGATTGGCAACGGAGGCACCAGTCCGGGAGCTTCGGGACAGGCGGTCTACGGAAACATCGTGGTTGCCGTGCCCGAGCCTTCCCTGCTGTCCCTGATGGGCCTGGGCATTGCGCCACTGATTTGGCGGTTGCGTCGTCGCGCCTGAGGCGAATTCGGTTCGCTTCTGACAATAGAGCGTATCGATAAGTCCTAACGGCCCGTTCAAAAATCCTTCTTCCTTGTAGGAGACGAGGTGACGAGTCTCTAATTTTCTCGGCTTTGAAAGAATTGATGAGACTCGTCACCTCGTCTCCTACTTTTTGGAGCGCTATTTTTCACTGAACAACGGAGGTCATTCAGCGGCGAGTTTTTTTCTTTCAACGGGGCGAGCGTCCGCTGAATCTGAGCGCAGCTATGAATTCCCAGTTACTCGACGAGCTGTTCGCCGCTTTTCAGCCGAGTGCAGAATCGAAGTATCCCGTGCCGGTCCAGAAGGCAGTGTTCCTTGCGCGCCGCCTGCAGGAGCGCGCGTCGGAGCTCCAGACTGCGCCGGAAAAACGCCAGCAGGCGGAACTGGATCGGATGCTCCAAACGCCATCCGACAAGGCGACGCTCGCGCAGATCACCGACCAGGCCTTTCGCACGAGCGACCCGCATCGCGCGGTCGAGCATCTGGTGCACATTCTCGATGTGCAGGGCGTGCCGCGCTTTTTCGGGCTGGTGGATCGCACGTTGATGAAGGGTTTTCAATCTTTCGGCAGCTATCTGCCCGGCGTCGCGCTGCCGCTCGTCAAAGATCACATGCAAAAGGAAACCGCCAATGTGATTTTGCCTGGCGAAAAGGAATTGCTCGCCGGTCATCTTGCCGAGCGGACGCGCGAAGGCGTGCGCATGAATGTAAATTTTCTGGGCGAGACAATTTTAAGCGAAGCGGAAGCGGACCGTCGGCTGCAGCAGTATTTGCAGGGGCTTCAGTGGCCGGAAACGGAAGTTGTCTCGATAAAAATTTCGACGCTCTATTCGCAAATTTCCCCGCTCGCGCGTGAACAGACCATTGCCACGCTTTGCGACCGGCTGGAAAGATTGTTTCTTTCCGCCGCGAGCGTGCGATTCACAAGGCCCAACGGCGAAGTCGTGCCGAAGTTCGTCTATCTCGACATGGAGGAATATCGCGACAAGGACCTGACGGCGGAGGCGTTTATGCGCGTGCTCGACCGGCCCGGGCTGAAACACGTCCAGGCGGGCATCGCGTTGCAGGCTTACATTCCCGACTCGTTCGGGACGCTGTTGGAAATTCAGGCCTGGGCGCGGCGGCGCGTCGCGGAGGGCGGCGGACGCATCACCGTCCGGCTCGTCAAAGGCGCGAACATGGAGAGCGAACGCGCTGAATCGTCCGTGCGCGGCTGGCCGCAGGCGCCCTACAAAACCAAACTCGAGACGGACGCGAACTACAAGCGCATGGTGCACGAGTTGTTGAAGCCGGAGAATCTCGCGGCGATGAATGTTGGCGTCGCGTCGCATAACCTTTTCGACCTCGCCTACGGTTTGGTTTTGGCGTGCGAGCGCAATGCGCTCGACCGCGTGCAATTTGAAATGCTGGAGGGCATGGCCAATCATCAGCGCCGCGCGCTTTTTGAAATGTCGCGTAACCTGTTGCTCTACGCGCCGGCGTGCAAAAAGGAAAACTTCATCAATGCCATCGGCTATCTCATCCGGCGCCTCGACGAAAACACCGGCCCGGAAAATTTTCTGCGGCACGCCTTCAAAATCAAGGTCGGCACGCCGGAATGGGACCAACTGGAAAACGGTTTTCTCGATTCTTTCTCGGCGATCGAAAAGACATCGAGCGCGCCGCGCCGCACGCAAAATCGTTTGTTGCCTCCGGCGCAAATCGACGCTGTCGCGCGCGGTTGGCAGCACTTGGAAAACGAGCCGGACACGGATTTCGCGCTGCCGCAAAACGGCGAGTGGGCGCAAAAAATCATCGCCGGGTGGAAACCGTTGTGCGGTGAGAAGGCAACGCAGATTCCATTGGTCATCGGCGGCGAGGATGTTTTTGAAGGCCGCACCGTGCGCGAATGCCTGGATCCATCGCGGCCTGGTGTGGTGGTTGGAAAATATCGCCAGGCGAATGACAGCGACGTGGTTCGTGCGGTGGAAATTGCCGATGCGGACGCTGACGGCTGGCGCAAATTGTCGCGGGCAGCGCGCTCGGAAATTCTCGGGCGGGTAGCGCAGGAATTGCGCGCGGCGCGCGGCGATTTGATGGGCGCGGCGCTGGCCGACGGCGGCAAGACGCTGCCGGAATCCGACCCGGAGGTGTCCGAGGCGATTGACTTCCTGGAATTTTACCGCGACAGCGCGCGCTGGTGGCAGGAGTTGCCGACGCTTGAAGCGAAGGGCAAGGGGGTGGTCGTGGTCGTGTCGCCGTGGAATTTTCCGATCGCCATTCCGTCCGGCGGCGTGGCGGCGGCGCTCGCGGCGGGTAATACGGTGATTCTCAAGCCCTCCTCCGATACGGTGCTGGTGGCCTGGGAATTCTGCCAGTGCTTCTGGCGCGCGGGCGTCTCGAAACGCGTTTTGCAATTTGTTCCGTGCGCGGGCGGCAAGGAAGGCCGCAAGCTTATCAATCATCCGAAGGTTGCCGCCGTGATTCTCACGGGCGGAACGGAAACCGCGCAGGCCATGCTGCGAGACAATCCTCGCCTGCATTTGTTCGCCGAAACCGGCGGCAAGGACGCGACGATTGTCACGGCCATCTCCGACCGCGAGCAGGCGATCAAACACATTTTGCATTCCGCGTTCAGCCATGCCGGACAAAAATGTTCCGCCACGTCGCTGCTGCTGTTGCAGGACGAGGTCTATGACGACGCGGAATTCCGTCGTGGTTTGTGCGAGGCGGTCGCGAGCATGAAGGCCGGTTCGGCGTGGGAACTCGACACGAAAATGGGGCCGCTGATTCGCCCGCCGAGCGGTGATCTGGAAAGGGCGCTGAAAGTTTTGGAGCCGGGAGAGGAATGGGCGCTGATGCCGCAACCGTCCGGCGAGAGTCCGAATCTTTGGACGCCGGGCATCAAATATGGCGTGCGTCCGGGCAGCTACACGCACCTGACGGAATTTTTTGGCCCGGTGCTGGCCGTGATGCGATTTGAAACATTGAGCGAAGCCGTCGCGCTGGTGAATCAGACCGGGTTTGGCCTTACCAGTGGTCTGGAAAGTCTGGACGAACGGGAGTGGGATTTTTGGAAGCGGCACATCCGCGCGGGAAATCTTTACATCAACCGCGTCACCACCGGGGCCATAGTTCTGCGCCAGCCGTTCGGCGGCATGGGCAAATCCGTTTTTGGCGCGGGCATGAAGGCGGGCGGGCCGAATTACGTCGCGCAATTCATGGATTTCACAGACGTTCAACGTGCTGCCGGCATCTTGCCGCGAGGGGAGACCCAAATGGATTCAGAAAATTCTACCGGCGGAACGCCAGCGGCACGTTTGCGCGAAGCCGTGCTGGCGAAAAACATTCCCGATGCCGAACGCATCGCCGCAGCCATCATGAGCTGCGAAGCGGCACGGCGCGACGAATTTGCCGGGGAACACGATCATTTCAAACTCGTCGGCCAGGACAACGTGCGCCGTTACCTGCCGCATGAGAATGTCCGCGTTCGTGTCCATGCCGATGACAGCACGTTTGAAATTTTCACGCGCGTCTGCGCCGCGCACGTCGCGGGCTGCCGTGTGACGGTGAGCGCGCCGGTGAAATCCTCCGCGGTTTCATTGCTCGAAGAACTCACGGAGTCGTGGGCGGGCGCGATTGAGTTTGTCGAGGAAACCGACGAGCAACTGGCCGCGGCCATTCGCGGAGGGCAGACGGACCGCGTGCGTTTTGCCGCGCCGGAGCGCGTGCCGCTCGCGGTGTTGCAGGCGGGCAACGAAGCGGGCGGTTGCGTCATCAGCACGCCGGTGTCCGGCGAAGGCCGTCTGGAAATGCTTTGGTATCTGCGCGAGCAAAGTGTCAGCACGGATTATCATCGCTACGGGAACCTCGGCGCGCGAGCGAATGAATCGAGAGCGGAAGTTTTGTGAAACGAACCGCGAGGGAGAGTTCAATAAGAAGCCCGATTCTATAGAAAACTACTTTTGCCCCGGCTTGGTCCTGAAAGGACATCGGAAATTAGCCTGGCACAACGTGCCAGGTACCGTGCCGAGGAACAGCCCGTCCTGAAGGGACGGCGGAAGGCTGACGTTCCCTCGTCGCTCCGCGACGAAGTTACTTTTATCCCGTAACCGGGGACGTTGTCCCCGGCTAATATCCGTAACCGCTCCACGGTTCAATGTCTCGCAAAAATGTTTTCCACTGAGCGATAAGAAGCCGATTTTGATACATTCGGTCATTTGCGGCTCAAAAATCCAATGGAAAAGTCTTGACCGGAAAAGGGTTATGAATTGGTATATGAGAGAATAATCGCATACGTGCGCTTTTAATGTATTTTGATGTCTTTGAAATGCGAAATATGTAGAGCGATGCAACTGCACCCGGCGGCTTCTTTCCGATAAAATCATTTTTCAACCAACCCGCAAATGTTCAAGGATTTCTCTGTTTTACGCCGCGCTTTGTTGCCGGCATTTTTTTGTTTTTGCGCCACCGCCGGTTTTGCCAAAAGCGTCTTTTTCGATTTCAACACGGCCGGGCAGTTCACCGGCAATTTTAATTCGTGGAACGACAACGTCGGCGCCAATGGGGGCAATTATTCTTTTCAGGAGAACACCACGGACGGAGTCGGCGGGAGCGGCGGAGTCAGCGTCTTTCAAAGCACTGACACTACGGCGACCTACAATGGCAGCGGTTGGAATTTTGCGACGAACGGCGCCACGATCGTGGTTTCGACTTTGGTTTATGCCAGTGGCGGCAATGCGACGGACAAGATTCAGCTTGGCGTCATCAATACAACCGCGAACGGCCTGAACGGAAATACGGGTGTAGCCTTTGAATCCTTTCGGTTTGTTCCCGCCAGCACCACGAGTTGGAGCCTCATTGAACAATATCGCTCGGGCAACACCACCACTACCGGCGCCACGTTGGGCACGGTATCGGTGATTTCCGGGCACTGGTATAAATTTGTATTGGGTATGACCAATACTTCGGGTTCTTCCGGCAACCTGACGGCGGCGTGCGCGCTGTTTGATTACGGCACCAGCGGGTTGACGCCGGGAACCAACCTCGTCACGTTCGCCACGGCTCAAAGCCACGCTGCGCTCGACATTGCGACCAATACCTCCGTGTGGCCGGCTCTGCGTATCACCGCCAATGCGGCGGTCAATGCCTGGGATAATTTCCTGGTTTATCAATCGAACAGCCCGCCGGTTATTACCTTGAAACTCGCCAATGCTGTGGTGGCCCAGGGAGGATCGGCCACGTTCAATGCCCTGGCCGATGGTCCGGGAACGATTACTTACGCGTGGTTCACCAACAATGTGGCGTCCGGCGCCACCGGTTCGAATTATACCGTTTCTTCAATCGGCCCCAATCTCACCAACGTCACTGTCGTTGCGAGCAATGCTTATGGGTCGGTCACCAATTCTGCGACGGTCACTTTGTCCACCAATAACGGGGCTGCGATAAGCTTCTTCACCAACGGCGCCGGTTGGACTGTCAACCAATCTGGCCTTGCCTCCGCAAACATCAGCGGAAATGTCCTGCACACTACCGACGGAAACGGAAACGAAGCGGTCACCGCGTGGTATAACAATCAGGTGAGTATTAATGGTTTCACCGCCGCTTTCACTTACGTGGACGTCGGCGGTTCGCCGGGCAACAACGCGGATGGCCTTGCGTTTAACGTGCAGGAAAGTGGTCCGGCCTATCTCGGTGCGGGCGGCGGCGCCCTTGGTATCAGCGGCCTTACGCCCAGCGCGAATTGGGAATTGAACCTTTACCAACCGAATGGAATCGGGATTGTCTGCCAGGCGAATGGCGCCACGGGTGGCTATCTGCCCACGGGCAACGTCAATATCTCCAGCGGCGATCCCATCAATGTCACGATCGTTTATGCGGCCGGAGGCGCGGTGCAGGAATCGCTGGTCGACACCGTCACAAGCGCCAGCTTCGTCACGAACTACAACATTGGTGATTTAACCGCGTTACTGGGAAGCAGCATTGGCTATATCGGATTCAGCGCGGCTGATGGCGGTGTCGCCGCGACGCAGATCATCAGCAATTTTACCTATCAGGCGGGGACCAATGGCTTTACCCCGGCGGTGGTGACGAATTTGGCCGCTACTTTAATTCAGCCTACGACAGCGACGTTCAACGGCCAGGTGATTTCCAACGGTGGAGTCGAACCGTCGATCACCTTCTATTACGGTCCGACCGACGGCGGCACGAATGCCGGGAATTGGGCCAATAGCATCGCAGTGGGCTTTGAGAACGGAATATTCAGCCAGGCAGTCACCGGGTTGTCGCCCCAGACGACCTATTATTATACCGTCAGCGCGTCCAATATTGGCGGTGTTTCCTGGGCCGCGCCCTCGCGGAGTTTTACCACCACCACGATTACGGCGCCGCAAGTGACGGTTGCCCCGGCAACCGGCGTAGGCGCCAATTCGGCGACGCTCAATGGCCAGGTCGTTTCGACGGGCGGCGCGGCGACAACCGTCCTGCTTTATTATGGGCCGGCCGATGGCGGCGCCAATGCCGCGAACTGGAGTAATTCTGTCTCGCTGGGCTCGCAAAGCAGCTTTTTTGCGCAGACCATCAGCGGACTCTCGTCAAACACGGTTTATTATTTCACGGCCGAAGCCACAAATTTAGCGGGCACGGCCTGGGCTGTTCCTTCGCAGACATTCACGACCCCGGCTACCAACGCCGTTTCGACCGTCGTGCCTTTGCTGACGTATCACAATGACAACACGCGCATGGGCGTGAACTCGAACGAAACGATTCTGACACCCGCGAATGTCAACACCAACAGTTTCGGGAAATTGTTTTCCTACACGGTGGACGGTTTCGTGTATGCGCAACCGCTGATAATGACGAACGTGAACATTCCCGGCAAGGGAACCCATAATGTCCTCTATGTCGTCACGGAGCATAACAGTGTGTATGCGTTCGATGCGGATAACAATTCGGGCGCAAATGCCTCACCGCTTTGGCAGACCAGTTTTATCAATTCAGGTGCCGGGATCACCACCGTTCCCAACGGCGATGTCGGCTCGACCGATATAACGCCGGAAATCGGCATCACCAGCACTCCAGTTATCGATCCGGCGACGGGAACGATTTACATGGAAGTTAAAACCAAGGAGCCGGGGCCGGTTTGGGTGCATCGATTGCACGCGCTCGATATTGCCACGGGATTGGAGCGGACTGACTATAACAGTCCGAGTGTTATATCGTGCACCAATTACCCCGGCTCGGGTTCTGGCGATAACGACGGGAAAAATCCCCCGCACGTTCTGTGGAATCCGCTGCGCGAGCATTGCCGGCCCGCGATGACGTTGCTGAACGGGGTGGTCTATTTGTCCTTTGCCTCGCATGGCGACGGGCAGCCTTATCACGGTTGGTTCATGGCTTACAACGCGACCAATCTCGCCCAGCAACTGGGTGTTTACAATTCCACGCCGAACGGCGCGGAAGGCGGCTTCTGGGATGGCGGCGGCGGCCCGTCCGTGGATGCGCAGGGCAATATGTATTTCCAAACGGGCAACGGGACGTTTGACGGCACCGCGACTCTCTCCAGTGCGGCCGACTATTCCATGAGCATAGTCAAGCTCGCCACGACCAACGGGCTGACGATGGTGGATTATTTTGCGCCGTCCAATGCGGTTGCCTTGAGCGGTGGAGACCAGGACCTCGGTTCCGCGGCGCCGATTATCCTGCCGGATTCGGCGGGCAGCGCGGCGCATCCTCACCTGGTTGTTGGTGGCGGCAAAACCTCGCCCATCTATGTGGTGGATCGTGACAACATGGGGCGCTTCAATGGCACGACGGGCACCAATAAAATTGTGCAGCAATTCAATGGCGGCCCCGGCGGTGACCGGG
>DASXHY010000246.1:0-7759 GCA_036488095.1 Verrucomicrobiia bacterium
CGCGCAAGCGCAGTCGATCGAAGCCGGATAAAACGCCTGTTATCGAAGCACTGAATCGGTTAAGAAAAGACGGCGGGACGCCGGTGACGATCGGAGAAGTTTGTGAGTTCATCACCCAAACTTTTATCCCAACGCACGGCACTCCGCCACTTTGGTTGCGGCAAAAGCCGCGCTATGCCTTTGCGTTGAATTCCGATTCTCTTGCCTTCCGCCTCTGTTTTCCGACGTCTGACCTCCGCCTTCCGTCCTTCCGCTCCTCCGCGTTGAATTCCGCATTCCTTCCCACGCCACCAGCGCGCGCTTCCGAACCTGTCCCCACCGATATTCCCCAATCACACCCGTCTCGCGAATCACGCGATGACACGGGATGAGATACGCCAGCGAATTCGCCCCCACCGCCGAACCCACCGCTCGCGACGCCTTCGGATTTCCCACCGCTTCAGCCAGTCGCCCGTACGTCGTGAGTTGGCCCGCGGGAATTTGCAACAGCGCGCGCCAGACCCGCAATTGAAACGGCGTCCCTTGCACGAATGCCCTTAGCGCTCGGCGCGACCGCCGCGGCGAACGCGCAAAAATCTGCCCGGCGATTTTTTCAGCGGCCGAATCGTCGTGACGCAACCGGGCCTTCGGCCAATTCTCGTGAAGCTCCTCCCACGCGGCCTCTTTGGTTTCCGGTTCGATAAACGCCAGGTGACAAATCCCGCGCGGACTTTCCGCGATGAGACACGTCCCAAAAGGCGTCTCGGCGAACCCGGCAATCAGCGTCCACCCTGCCCCGCCGGATTTCATTTCGCCCGGCGACGCGGCTTCGAGGTTCACGCACAAATCATGCGCCCGGCCCGGACCGGACAAGCCGGCATCGAGCGCCGAATCCAAAATACTTTTGCCCGCCTGCAGCGATTCCTTCACGCGCGCGAAAGTGAGGCATTGGAGAAAATCCTTCGGCGTCACGCCCGCCCACGCGGAAAAAAGCCGATGAAAATGGAACTGGCTGATCCCCGCGCCCTTCGCGAGCACCGCCAAATCCGGTTGCTCCGCGTGATGTTCATCGAGATAGCGAATCACGCGCGCGATCCGTTCATAATCGTTCATGCCCCCAGTTTGCCACGTTCAGCCGCGCGCTCCACCCGATTCTTGCGGAGACTTGAAGGAGCGCTGCCGTCCCGGCGGCCAGTCTCTAAGACGGAACGATGCAACTGGAAATGGGACCGCGCCCGCCCCGGGCGCAGTGAGCCGCGCCTCGCGGCTCACTTTGAGGCGTAAAATCATCCCACCGTTTAGCGCCTTCCCACGCCACAAGTGTTCGGCGCGAGGCGCGCCGAACAGCGCCCGAGGCGGGCGCGCTCCCCAAAATTCAACTGCATGAATTCGGTTTAATCCACCCCTTAACACCCTCCACAATAACTTTCCATTCGACCGTCCGGTCTGTTAATGCCAAGCTCACACATGAGAATCCCCTACTCCCTACTGCTCGCCACGATCCTGATCGCCGATGGAATTGCCGCTCAAGCCGCTGAGACGAATCTCAGTTCGACGCCCGCAACATCTCCCGAAAAACTCGAAGCCCACACCCTGAAAGACTCCCTCCAGCCCGCGATCAAAAACGGCGGGTTCAAAATGGACGGCCAAATCGTCTGGTGCTCCTCCGTCATAAAAGTTGGCGACACCTACCAGATGTTCGCCTCCGCCTGGCCGGCGGAATTCGGCTTGGGCGGTTGGACCAGCCATTCCGAATGCGTCCGCGCCACCTCCACAAATTTATTCGGCCCCTACACCTTCCAGGAAGTTGTTCTGCAAAAACGAACCAACAGTTGGGACAACTCCCGCGTTCACAACGTCAAAATCGTCAAAGCCGGCTCCAAATTCGTTTTGTACTACATCAACTCCGCCAATCAAACCGGCATCGCCGTCGCCGATTCCGTCACCGGGCCGTGGAAGCGACGCGATAAGCCCGTGATGCGCGTCAGCAACCCCGCGATTCTTGTGCGGCCGGATTTAAGCGTCTACGTCTTTGGCCGCTTGCGCGACAGCGCGCAGGTCAATCGCGGAATTGCCTTCACCGCCCCCACCTACGCCGGGCCCTACACCGTCGTGGCCAACGGCGATAATCTCCTGCCCGACGATTACGAACTCGAAGACCCGACCATCTGGTGGGCGCACGATCAATACAATATTTTGCTGAACGATTGGAAAGGAAAAGCCACTGGCACCGTGAAAGCCGGCGCGCAATATTTCTCAAAGGACGGCGTCCATTATCAACTCATGAGCCCCGAGCCCGTATTCACCAAAAAAGTCATTTACGACGACGGCACCACCGAGACATTCAGCCGCCGCGAGCGCCCGTTTATTTACACGAACGAAAAAGGCGAAGCGATCGCGCTCTTCACCGCCTGCCTCGTCAACGAACACGAATCCCGCGTCGTAGTGCAACCAATTGATCACTACGTGCCGGGCAATTGATCATCAACGTAGGACACGCGTCTCGCCAGTCAACGCCGAAGCGTAGCGAAGGCAGACCTGTCTCCATCTTCCCATTCCCCTGACAAACAGTCCCCTGACTTTCCGGTTCATGACCCTTCCTCGCTGGAGTTGGCAAATTAACGACACCAAAGGTGTCGCGGACATTAGCCGGGGGTTGCCCGATTCCGAGAGGGCTACCCCCGGGGACCCAGTCCGCCAACCCATCACTTTCGCGCGAAGCGCGGCGAACGAAGTGAGTATAGCCCGCTCTTTTTTCCGCCCTCCACCGCCCGCGAATCCACACGCCCTGCCATGCTTCAGCTTCAGCGAAGGAGGATCCGTTATCTTTGTTCCCTTCTGTTAATTCCCGCTCCCAATCCGCGTTCATCCGCAGTCAAGAAATTCGTGCCACTTCGCGCAATTCGCGTAAAACCCCTCCGCTTCCTCCTGTAAATTCCGTCCCCCAATTCGTGTTTATTGGTGTCCATTCGTGGTTAAAAAAGTGTCTTCGTTTCCCCCTGTTCATTCTTCGCGCCTTTGCCCCTTGGCGTCTTTGCGTTAAGAGTTTGATTTCATCCGTGCCCATCCGTGGTTAAAATTTTTCACTACCAATTTGACAGCCATGGTATAACGAACGTCGAAAGGAGAGAGAATGGACGAATGGGAAAAGGGCAAAACAAGTTTGGCTTCGGGGCGATGCCTGGCCGGCCAGCCAGCAGGACCGTTCACCGCCGGTTTCCTCCATACGCAGAGATCAAGTATCCACCATTTATCCGGAAATTGTTTACAATTTATCCGACTGAATCCGGGTGAATCCGGGTAAATCCGGGTGAATCCGACCGATAAAGGGGGATAGGGGGGCTCAAAGCTGTGTCAGGCCGGGCGCCGTTTATTGCAAATGCAGCCAATTGGTGAATCCCTCCGTATTGTCGTCCGCACCGCGGGTTGCAAGAAATCCCACCGCCGGGGCATGTCTTGCACGAGAGAGCGTCTCCCGCTACAATGGAACACGAAATGAACACGACTTTGATTCGAGAGCGATTGCACCGCGACACCCGGCCGTTTGTGTTCCGGCTGAGCGACGGCGCGCGCGTGCCCGTGGCCCATCCAGATTTCGCGGCGGTGACTCCCGGACTTATCGTCGTGGTCGGCAAAAGATATTCCGTCACGAACATCGACCCGTTGCACGTGGTTGCAATCGAAGAATTGCCACCGAAAAAGACGAAGTCCAACGGCAAACGCGCACACTAATTTCCAAAATGACACTCACTGAAAAAATCCTCGCCCGCGCCGCGGGCAAACCAAAAGTTCAAGCCGGCGATAACATCTGGGTCAATGCCGACGTCCTCATGACGCACGACGTTTGCGGCCCGGGAACCATTGGCGTGTTCAAGCGCGAGTTCGGCAAGGACGCCAAAGTCTGGGACAAAAACCGCGTCGTCATCATCCCCGACCATTACATTTTCACCGCCGATTCCAAATCGAACCGCAACGTGGACATCCTCCGCGATTTCGTGAAGGAACAGGGCATCCCCTATTTTTACGACGTCATCGACGATGCGAACGGCCATTGGGTTTTCGATTCCAGCAAGGGAATGTTGAAGAAACAATACGGCTCGCACTACGCAGGCGTCTGCCACACCGCGCTTCCGCAGAAAGGCCACACGCGGCCCGGGGAAATCTTGTTCGGCACCGATTCGCACACCTGCATGGCCGGCGCCTTCAACCAGTTCGCCACCGGCATCGGCAACACGGACGCCGGCTTCGTGATGGGCACCGGCAAGCTGCTCATCAAAGTTCCCGAGACGATGCACTTCCGCCTGGAAGGCAAATTGCAACCGGGCGTCATGGCCAAAGACATCATTCTCCATTGCATCGGCGAAATCGGTTTCGATGGCGCGACTTATCGCGCAATGCAATTCGATGGACCAGGCGTGGCCAGTCTCTCGATGGATGACCGCATGACCATCGCCAACATGGCCATCGAAGCCGGCGGCAAGAACGGCATTTTCGAGTTCGACGCGCGCACGCAGGAATACGTGGACGCCCGGGTGAAATTGAACGGCACCAAATCCACCTACGAACCCGTGTCGGCCGATAAAGACCAGAAATTCGTTTACGAACTGGTCGTGAATCTCGACAAGCTCGAACCGACCGTCGCCTGCCATCCCGATCCGGGCCAGCGCAAGAAGGCCAAAGAAATGGGCCACGTCAAACTCGATCGCGCCTACGTCGGCTCCTGCACCGGCGGCAAGACCAGCGACTTCGTCGAATTCGCGCGCGTGTTGAACGGCAAGCGCGTCGTCATCGATACCTTCGGCGTGCCGGCGACGCCAGAAATCGTCCGCGATTTGCAAACGACCTATTGGGGCAAGCAAACGATTTGGGACGTGCTCGTGAACGCGGGCGTGCAGATGACCGAAAACGCCGGTTGTGCCGCCTGCCTCGGCGGCCCCGTGGACACGTTCGGCCGAATCAACAAAGCCGGCCTCAAGTGCATCAGCGCCACGAACCGCAATTTCCCCGGCCGCATGGGCGACAAGGAATCGCAGGTATTCCTCGCCTCGCCCGCGACAGTTGCCGCCAGCGCCCTCGCCGGCAAAATCGTCGATCCCCGCGAATATTTGAGCTAATCCAAACAGCCTTTCGACCAAGCCGCGCGACCACTCGACGCGGCTTGCTTTTCTTAAATATCCGGCGCAGAATTGGGCATCCAATCTGCGGCGGATATGAAGACCAAACATATCGTCCAATTCGCTTTCGGGCTTCTCCTGATTGCCCTCACCAACGGTTGCGTCACCAAAGGGCTGTGGGAGAATGGTAATCTCGAAGCGTGGAATCAGCCCGCCGCCAACCCGAATCTCCGTTTGTTTGAAGCAAAACCGTCGGGCGATTTGCTCGTTGTTTACGATGAATATGCCGAGCGCCATGACGTCACCCGAACGCGCGCATTCTGGCTTAATGAAAATGAAAAACTCCTTGCCGAGCGCCACATGCCGCACTTCTCCGGCACCAATTCCACCGCAGGCTTCGCATCCGTCCCGGTTTTTTTGACCGGCACCAATCAATCCAGTTTTCCACCACCGCCGTACGCAATCGTCGACATGACTGGACGATCGTTCACCCTGTATTTGAACGACGGGGCGACCGTCTCATACGACCTGCCATACTATAATGATGGCCAAGGGAAAGTTGAAAAGTTCGTTTTGACTCCACTCGCCATTGCAGGAGATGCAACAGTCGTCGGCGCCCTCATTGGGTATGCTTATATCGCCGGCGAATCGTCAGGCTATAATCCATCCTATTAAGGCAATTGCTCATCCATTTCTGCGGTATGACAACTGTTTCGCGTGACCTTTCTTACTCACTCCATTAGGATTTACCGGGTCGATGAATCGTGAATCGTTGGATAAATTATGTGAGCGCGGCATTTTAGGATTGGTGCTCGCCCTCCTCGTTTTTACACCGCTGGCATTTGGCGGATGTCCTCAACCCGCGATCGGCTCTTCCCTGGATTTCATTCTCGTGAACCCATTCAATGTGGCGCTGTGGATGACCGTAGCCGTCCTGATGCTGTGGGTCGTGCGCCTCTGGGCGAATCCCCGCCCGAAACTCCTCTGGCCGCCGGTTTGCTGGGCGGTCCTGGCCTTCGCGGTTTACGCCGTGATTCGTTATCTCACTGCGGATATCGAATACGTCGCGCGCGCCGAAATGATCCAGGTGTTGATGTATGCCTTTCTCTTTCTCGCCATCGTCAACAACCTGCACCGCCAGGAATCCGCGCAAATCGTCACCCTCGTGCTCGTATTCCTCGCCATGGCGATTTCATTTGTCGCCATCTACCAATTCGCAACCGGCTCGAACAAAGTCTGGGGCCTGCTCAAGCCCTACGCGAAACGCGGGTCCGGCACGTTTATTTCCCCGAACAACCTCGCCGGCTTTTTGGAAATGATCCTCCCGCTCAGCCTGGCCTACACGCTCACCAGCCGGATCAAAGCGCTCAGCAAAGTTTTCACCGGCTACGCGTCGCTCGCCATTCTCGCCGGCATCGTCGCGAGCGTGTCGCGCGGAAGTTGGGCGGCCACCGCCGTCGCGATGCTCATTTTCTTCGTGGTTTTAATGTTTCATCACGCGCATCGAAAGCCCGCCCTCGCGTTGCTCGCCGTCATCGTCATCGGCGCGGCGTATTTCGGTCCGCGCAACATCTTCCTCAAGACGCGAGTCACGCAATTGAGCAAGGCGGGCGACGACGTCACTGGCGACGGCCGATTCGGCATCTGGAATGCCGCCGTCCAATTGTGGCACGAAAACATCTGGTGGGGCATCGGCCCCGGACATTTCGATTCTCGTTTCGGCAAATACCGCCCGGACCTGATTCAGGTCAGCCCCGACCGCGTCCACAATGATTACCTCAACACCCTCACAGACTGGGGCGTCGTCGGCGTCGTGCTCGTGGGCACCGCGTGGATTCTGCTCTATGCCGGCGCGTTTCGGACCTGGCGATTCGTGCGCGGCTCGCCAAATACCCTCGGCGATCATCGCAGCAATAAACTCACCCTCGTCCTCGGCGCATCAATCGGCTTGGTGGCCATCCTCATTCACTCGTTTGTGGATTTCAACATGCACATTCCCGCCAACGCAATTTTGGCGGTCACCTTGATGGCGCTATTGAGCGGCTACCTTCGTTTCGCCACCGACCGATATTGGTTCACCGCGCAGCCCGCCGCCAAAACTCTGCTCACCGTGGCACTCGTCGCCGGCATGACTTACCTCGGCTGGCAGGCGGCCCGTTCGGCCAACGAATCCCTCTGGCTCATGCGCGCGCAAAAGGCGGCGCCCGCCTCGCAAGAACAAATCGCGGCGCTGCAAAAAGCATTTTCCATCGAACCACGCAACGCCGAGACCGCGCGCGCCATTGGCGAAGCGTTCCGTTTGCAAAGCTGGCAAAACACCGCCGACTACGAAGCGCAGGCGGTCGAAGCCATGAAATGGTTCAAACGCGCCACCGAATTAAACCCGTACGATGATTCCAGCGTCCTGCGTTATGGCATGTGCCTCGACCAAATCGGCCGCCACGACGAGGCCCTGAAATACTTCGACCAGGCCAACCGGATGGATCCGAACAGCTATTTCAACAACGCCTACATGGGCTGGCATTACGTGCAGGCCGGCGACTGCGCCGCTGCCGTGGTATGGCTGCAACGCTCGCTTCAGTTGGAACCGTACGGTAATCCGGTGGCAAAATCGTACCTGCAGATTGCCCGCGAGCAATTGATGACAGCGGCCGCGAACACAAGCC
>DASXHY010000258.1:0-4700 GCA_036488095.1 Verrucomicrobiia bacterium
GTTCAGTGCCTTCCCACGCCGCACGTGTTCGGCGCGAGGCGCGCCGAACAGCGCCCGAGGCGGGCGCGCTCCCCAAAATTCAACGGCACGCAACAGCATCCAAAAAGAGAAAAAACCTTGACCGGGCCGGTCTCATTTATATGTTTATACAAATCACCTATGATTTTCTTCAAACCCCTTATCAAACGATTTCAAACCGCTCGCGTCGCGCTGAATTATTCGGTTTATTTTGTCGCTCTTTTCATTTTGATGCTCGCCTGTTCTGCAAACGCGTTTGAGACGCTTTGGAGCATCGGGCAGGTGGATCAATCCAGCGCGGACCTGGCTTTGGGCGCAAACAATCCGGACAAGGAATACATTCAGAAATTTCCGCAAGATCCGTTCTTCGTCGTCGGCAAGTCCAATCCCCGGCAGGATTGGCCCGCGATTCAGCCCGGGCCTGTGGATTCCTGGGCGAACAGCGGGACGCATACTTTTAGCATCGCCTTCGGACTTACAGCGCCCGTGACCGGAACCTGCCGGCTGGTGCTCGACCTGGTAAACGCTCAAAGCCCGACTCCGCCACAAATCGTTATTTCCGTAAATAACCATTCGCTGCCGGTGCAAAAGCCCGTGAAGGGCAATGGAGATGATGTCCTGGACAATCATCCGGAACGGGGGCGGCATCAAAGCCTCGTCTTCGAATTTCCGGGAGAGTTTTTGCAGACCAACAATCTCGTCAGCATCAAAACGGAAACTGGCAGTTGGATCATTTATGACGCCTTGCACCTGGAGACATCGGCGGCGGCGACTTTGCGCGAGCCTGAAGGAATTTTGCTGGGCCGGGTCACTGCCGATAGCTCACTCGTGGGTGATGGCAAGATGCAAACGCTCCGGGTGCCGATTTACCGGTTCGCCTCGTCCAACGCGGCTGCTCCGCTAAAGGTGACTTTGGACGATGGACCGGGGGCTAGTTCGCAAATTGAACTTAAGCCCGGGCCGCAGACAGTTGATTTCGCCGTGCCCGCAGTGGAGCAATCGACCTGGCTGACGGTTTCAGTGGCGGCAGATGGCGCGGTATATAAGGCAGCACCAGTTGAAATGAAACACATGCGCCAGTGGACCATTTATGTGCTGGCCCATTCGCACCACGATTTGGGTTACACGGATATCCAGCCGCACATCGTGGAAAAACAGATGCACAACCTTGACGTGGCCATCGATCAAGCCAGCCTCACGAAAGATTATCCGCCCGGCGCGCGTTTTATTTGGAATGCGGAAGTGCTGTGGTCTGTCGATGATTACCTGACTCATCATCCGGAAAATGAGCCGAAATTGATTGCGGCCATCAAGGACGGAGCCATCTATCCCAATGGCTGGTATGCCAACGAATTGACCGGCCTTTGCCGGCCGGAGGAATTGCTTCGTTTATCCACGTTCGGCTTGAAGCTGGAGGAGAAAACCGGCGTGCCGATCGATTCGGCCATGATCAGCGACGTGCCGGGTCTGTCGTGGGGATGCATCCAGGCATTGAACGAGGCGGGAATTCGTTACCTGTCAGACGGGCCGAATTATTTTGATCGCATTGGGCATACGCTGGTTGACACCGAGGACAAACCCTTTTATTGGCTGTCGCCTTCGGGAAAAAACAAAGTGCTGGTCTGGACTTCATGGCGGGGTTACGCCCTGGCGGCGGAGTCCGGCCCGCTGCGGAATTTGAAGACACAAGAGAGATTGATTTCCCATCTGGAAAAATTGGAGGAGGAGCATTACCCCTACGACATAGCTTACGTTCGATGGAGTGGATTTGGAGACAACGCCGTGCCCGACGATGGCCTGGCGCCGTTCGTGAAGGATTGGAACCAGACTCACGCGTCCCCGAAATTCATCATCGCCAACACCAGCACAGCCTTCCACGCGTTGGAGGACAAATACGGCGGACAAATTCCGACCTACCAGGGTGAATTCACTCCTTATTGGGAGGATGGCTCCGGGTCGTCTGCTCACGAGACCAGTCTCAATCGCGAGGCCGCGGAACGATTGGTCCAGGCGGAGACACTCTATGCCTTGCTGCAACCGCGCAAGTCGCCGGTTGATTTACTGAACGCCGCCTGGCGTGATGTGATCATGTACGATGAGCATACCTGGGGCGCGTGGGACAGCGTCTCGAACCCGAACCGTCCGGGCGGCAAGGAACAATGGGATTACAAGCAGGCCTTTGCCGTCGATGCGGATCAACACGCCGGTAAGCTCTTGCAAAAGTCGGCGAGTGATCGAGGCGCGATTACTCCGGGGCAGTTTGATGTCTTTAATACACACAACTGGAACCGAAGCGACATCGTCACGCTCTCGCGAGATGCTTCAACGATGGGGGATATTGTCAAGGACGCCGAAGGCAATCCGGTTCCCAGCCAACGCCTGAGCACCGGGGAGCTTGCGTTTCTGGCGAAGGACGTGCCGCCTTTGGGCAGCAAACGATTCACGGTGACTGGCGGCACGAGTTCCGCCGTTTCAACCACTCTGCGCGCAGGCAATTTGGAATTGGCCAATGATTGGTTCACGATAAAACTGGATCCTAAAACTGGCGGAATTGCTGAATGGGTGAATAAAGATCATCCCGGCAACCTCATCGATAATCACAAGGCGAATCTCAACGATTACGCCTATGTGCTCGGTGGTGGATTGACGAATGTTCAATATTGCGGGACCCCGAAGATAACGGTTAAGGAATCGGAGCCATTGGTGGCATCCTTGTTGGTGGAGGGAAGCGCTCCCGGGACCCGCTCGTTCAGCCGGGAAATAAAAATTTATCGGGATATTCCGCGGATAGACATCGTTGATACCCTGGATAAAACCGATGTGCTGGAAGTTGAGGCGGGACATGTGGCGTTTCCGTTCAACCTGCCGGACGGACAAGTGCGGCTCGATTCCCAGTTTGCCGTGACCCGGCCGGAGTTGGATCAAATTCCGGGCGCGAACAAGAATTGGTTTTCGGTGGCCCGGTGGGCGGATATTTCCAGCGCGAAATATGGCGTCACGCTCGCGACGGTGGATGCGCCGATGATGGAAGTCGGCGGCATCACGGCCACCTTGGTGCGCTCGCAAGGAGATCCCCGCGTTTTCCGCACAAAAGTTGACCGCACCCAGACGATTTACTCATGGATTTTCAACAACCATTGGGAGACGAATTATAAAGCCAGCCAGCACGGGATGCTGACCTATCGTTATTCACTGCAAACGCACAATGCCTACAATGCGCTGGCCGCCAGCCGATTTGGCGCCGATGCCAGCCAGCCGCTGCTGATATTTCCGGCGAGCGGAGCGGGTTTGGCTGCGCCGAGAATGACGATCAACCCCAATAATTTATTGCTCACCGCCTTCAAAAGCAGCGATGACGGCAAGGCATGGATTGTGCGGGTCTTTAATCCTTCGGACGTTTCCGTGACGGCCCGGATGAATTGGGCCGCGCCCCAGCCCTCGCAGTTCTGGCGGAGTGATCTGAGTGAAAAACCGCTGGAAAAAATCAACGACACGCTGACCGTTCCGGCTTGGAGCCTGCTGACCGTTCGCGCAGACTTCTGACGGAATGAAAATCGCTCGATGGCTCCGGCTGGCGCTTCTGGCGATTTTTCTCTGCTCGATTCAGCCGGCCGGAGCACATCCGGCCCTGTTTACCTCGGCCCATATCTACATTCAGCCGGACGGCAGATACCAGCTTTTCACGACTTTTGATCTGCTGGCGTTTGCGTTGCACAAAACTTCCGTGGAAATCAGCGATCCCGAGATGAACGCGTTGTTGGATGGCCCGCCTGACACTCTCGTCAAAACCATCGCTGACGCCAGGACGAATTTCGGCGGGAGCATGGAACTGCAAACCGATCACGGCGCGGGCGTCGTTTCCGATTTGAAATTTCCTACAATGAAAGAGGTGAACGAGTGGAAGGCTTCCGGGGAAAACCGCAAACTTCCCGTGGTGGCCAATGTGGAAGTGGATGGCCGTCTGCCCGCGAGTGCCTCGCAGGTGCGTTTTCAATTTCCCGTTTCGCTCGGGACGGTCATTCTGACCGTCGATCTTCCCGGAGGCGGAGTTTACGATGAGCCGATAGATGCGGGGACTTTTTCAAGTGAGATCGGCATTCGCCTGCAGCAGCCGAACGGCGCGCCGCCCCCGTCGCCAGAACCGCCGGAGTCCGGGATTTGGGTTTGGCTGCGTTATATTGTGCTTGGGATTAAGCACATTATTCCGGAAGGGACCGATCACATTTGTTTCGTTCTCGGGCTCTTTCTGTTGAACAGCCGGACAACTTTCCTGCTTTGGCAGGTGACGGCATTTACCCTCGCACACTCCATCACGCTGGCCCTTTCGCTCTACGGCGTCGTGCAGTTGCCCGCCTCAATTGTCGAGCCTGGGATTGCGCTTTCCATTGTTTTTATCGCCGTCGAAAATCTTGCCACCACCAAAGTGAGTTACCGAAGATTGTTTGTGGTGTTTGGATTCGGCCTGATTCACGGATTGGGATTCGCCAGCGCCCTCAAGCAAACCGGTTTGCCGAAACGGGATTTTTTAAGCGCGTTGCTGGGGTTCAATCTGGGCGTGGAATTTGGTCAATTGATTGTGATCGTGTGCGCGTTTCTGCTGGTGGGCTGGTTTCGCGGTTGTCCGTGGTATAGACGCCGGATAGTTATTCCGGCTTCGCTCGTGATCGCGCTGATTGCTGTCT
>DASXHY010000272.1:0-2121 GCA_036488095.1 Verrucomicrobiia bacterium
GCACTGGCCGTGCTGGGAGCGATGCTGCTGGAATTCGGCCGGGGCACGTCTCTATTCCGGCCCACGTACAATTTGTACCTGAAGGCAAACAATGTGGGCGGTTTGAAGTCCCAGACATCCGTCTTGATGGCCGGAGTGCAAATTGGCATGGTCTCTGACATTCAGTTAAACCCCGAGGGCACGAATGTGACCATCACGTTGAAGATTTTTCAAAAATACGTGGTTCACAAGGACGCGCGGTTCGTGATCGAACAATCCGGTTTTCTGGGTGATTACTACGTCGCGATTATCCCGACACATAACGCGGGCGACGTTTGGCACGCGGACGAACATCCCATTGCCGAGGAGCCTTTCAGCCTGCAGGAAGTCGCCCGGTCCGCGGCGGGCTTTCTCCAACGCATCGATCAAACCACCAAGAATCTCGATGAGGCCATCGCCGACGTGAGGCGTTTGGTATTGAATGAAGAGACTCTCACGAATCTTTCCATGACCGTGAACAACCTTCGGATGGCCTCGGAGCACGCGGTCACGACAGTGGACAATATCAATTCACTCGTGGAAACAAACACTGCGTCCGTGGGCATCGCGGTGAGCAACGTTGTCGGTTTTTCGCGGCAAATTGGTGAATTCGCCGGCGATCTCAAGGTGGTGCTGGCGACCAACGCCGCCGAACTGAACGCTTCCATGAAAAACATTGAATCCTCGACGGTGGTGTTGAAAAATGTGCTGCAAGACGTGCAATCGGGCAAAGGCCTGGCTGGCGACGTGCTGAGAAACGACCAACTTGCGACCAACGTGGATATGATTGCGGCCAACCTTACAGTCACCACCAGCAACCTGAACCGCCTCGGCTTGTGGCACTTTCTGTGGCATAAGGAAATCCCGTCCACCAATAACGCGGCCAAAAAGTCGTCCAAATAGATATGAACATTTGGATCATCCGAATTTTTTTCCTGTGCTTGTGTACAGCAGGCGGCTATGCGGTCGGCGAAGTCCACCCGTATTACCAGGACGTGCCCTACGCCGGGTATGTCGGGATGGCGATCGGATTTGGTTTCGGCTGGTTGCTGATTGCCGTTGATGAAATGGTCAAAGGCTTTTCGTTGCGCGCCTTTTCGGCGACCACCTTCGGCCTGTTGCTCGGCACCTTCGTGGCCTTGCTCATCGATAAATCCGGGCTGTTCGAAAACGTGGATGAAAAACCCACCCGCTGGCTCATCCGGCTGTGTCTTTTTCTCGCCTTCGGCTACATCGGAATCATCCTCGCCATGCGCAGCAACAAGGAGGATTTTTCGCTTATCATTCCTTACGTTCGTTTTGCGCGCCAAAATCAGCCGGATAATCTCTACCTTCTCGACACCAGCGTCATCATTGACGGCCGTATCGCGGATTTGATCGACGCCAATTTCCTCGAAGGCATTGTGGTTGTGCCGCGGTTCGTATTGCGCGAGCTGCAAGCGGTCGCCGATTCGAGTGATCCCATCAAACGCGCCCGCGGTCGTCGCGGCCTCGAAATGCTCAACCGGATTCAGCGCAACGCGCGCAACGAAGTCAAAATCCACGACGGCGATTTTCCAGAGGAGCGCGAAGTCGACGCCAAGCTCGTCCGCCTTGCGCGCAATCTGAACGCAAAATTGTTTACCAACGATTTCAACCTGGCGAAAGTGGCCGAGCTGCAAAAAGTCAGTTGCTTTAACCTGCACGAACTCGCCAAGTCCATGCGCGTGGTGCTGCTTCCCGGCGAAGTGCTCAACCTGCGCGTCGCGCGCGAGGGTCGCGACAAAGGGCAGGGCGTGGGGTATCTTCCCGACGGGACCATGGTCGTCATTAACAACGCGCAACATCTTATCGGGCATCAAGTCGACGCCCAGGTGCAAAGCACACTCCAAACCGGCGCGGGCGTCATTGTCTTCGCCGACGCGCAACCCGCGCCCACGCTGCCGCGCGGCGAAATCACGCAGGTCAAAGTATGAACCTCGTGACGATCTTCAAAGCCTTCAGCCCTGCCGAGGCGCAATTGACCCGCGCGCGATTGGAAGCCGCCGGTTTTCACGCGGTCGTCATTGGTGAATTGGCCGCCGTGAGCATGGAAGGTTACTCCGCCACCAGCGGCGGAATTCG
>DASXHY010000318.1:0-1672 GCA_036488095.1 Verrucomicrobiia bacterium
TATTTTGCTGCAAATCCTTCGAGGGATGCTCCAGCCCGAAGCGTACATCGGCGTTGGCGGCCAGGTGAAAAACCGTGTCGCAACCCGCCATCGCCTTGGTGAGCGCGGGGAGATCCAGATTGTCACCTCGAATCAGCGTGAAATTTGGATTTTGCTTTGCGGCGGCGATAAACCTTTCCTGCCCGGTGGAAAAATTATCCCAACCGACCACGGTAATGCCCGCTTGCAATAAATGATCCGCCAGGCTGCTGCCGATAAAACCGGCAGCGCCAGTGACAAAAACTCTTCTCATACAGTGGCGGAAAAGTTGACGGGTTGCGGCGTTTTTGGCAAGCATTACAGCGCATGCTGGCCCAAAAGACTTGAACACGCCTTGAAGAAAGCCCAATTTCCCCCGCCGACACGCGCCAGAATTTGATGAATCCGCCATCGCCAGCCGAATCTCCCGCCACAGCCTCCGCGCATCCACGAGTGGTCTGCTTCGTCAACGGTGTTTACACGAAGCATATCGGCGGCGGCGACATTTATTTCACACATATCATTCGTGGCGTAATTGACGCCGGGTATCCCGTTCACTTCTTCGGCGGCCACGCCCTCGAATGGTTTTTGAAATTTCAAAATCTTCCGTTAAACCTCACGTTAACGGATCGCCGCATCGCCGATTTGGGCGACGCCAGCTCGTTTGGAGGCCAGGTAAAATTGTTTGTCGATTACATCAGGCGGGTGTGCGGCACTTTGCCGCGCCTGAAAGAAGTGCGCCGGGGCGACATCGGTTTCGTCGTGTCGGATTTCTGGTGGGACACCATTCCGCTGCTGTTGTCGCGGTCCACGCGCAAAATTCTTTACCTCGGCATGATGGCGCCGTCGCTCAAGGAAATCATTTTTCGGACGCGCGCCGACGTGCCGCGTTCACGAATTGCGTCGCTGCACTATTGGTTTACCCAGCAATTTTCCCTGCGTTGTTTTCGATTTTGCCGGACAGGATTTGTCACTTACGGCCATCCGGAAATGCGCGAATACCTGCTGCGCTTCGGCTACCGCGAATCGCAAATGACTTCCGTGCCCAACGCCATCGATGTCACGACCGTTGACCGCGTTCCGCCGCAGCGGAAGGAATTCGACGTCGCCTGGACCGGTCGCATCCATGCGCAAAAAGGCATCGATGACCTGCTCGCCACGCTGAAATCGCTGGGCGAACGATTGCCGGATTTTCGCGCGGTGATCATCGGCAAGAGCAACGAAACGTTGGAGCCCCTTATTCGCGACATGGGTTTGACCGCGAACGTGACCTTCAGCGGCCTTGTTTCCGAGGAGGAAAAATTCAGGCTCTTGAAGGCCAGCCGCGTTTTCGTGATGCCGAGCCATTACGAAAGCTGGGGCATCGTGGTTGGCGAAGCGGTCGCGGCGGGCACCGCAGTTGTCGCTTACGAATTGCAATGTTACCCTTCTGTCTTCGGAAATTTCGTTCGCTACGTGAAACCGTTCGACAAAGACGCCTTCAGTCGTGCGGTGGAGGACGAAGTTCGAAACCAGCGCGCCGGGAAAAGTTATCTTACCGGGATGGACCTGGAAAAACTCAAACGCTCCCTGAGTTGGCAGGCGTCTCAGGAAGCTTTTTGCAAACTATTGGCCGAGGTGGAAAAAGTGCCGGTGTAGGAAGGGCCGAGACTAG
>DASXHY010000392.1:0-1627 GCA_036488095.1 Verrucomicrobiia bacterium
CCCGTTCAAGCCAACTTTGCCCGTGCTCCACGCTTGCTCGCCGGCCCACGCGATGCACGCAACAAAATCCTTCGTCTCGCGCACTGAAAATGGATCAACGTAGCCCGGCGAACGCCCGCAACCGCGGCTATCGACCCGCACACAAACGTATCCGTGCGGCACCCATTTTTCCGGGTCCACCACTTCCCAGTTCTGGTACAGATTTGTAGAGCCCGCCGGCACGTCAGGATGTTGTCGCCTCATCGTTTCCCAAGCGTCGGGATAGCCGTCCTGAAACGCGAGACCTTTCGCGTACGGTCCGTAGGTGAGCAGCACAGGGTAGCGGCCTTCGCCCGCTGGGCGGAAAACGTCGGCGCGCAGCACAGTGCTGTCGTCCATCGCGATGGGCACGTCCCAATCGATTTTCATTCCATCGCGAATTTCAGTTTTTGATTGCGGATCCGGCGTTGAACTCATAATTAATCCTCGCGAAATAAATGCGCCTCAGGAGGGCAGCGGTTTTCCTCTGGTCTCCACTCCAAATGGCAGCAACAAAAGCCCCACAATAAATGCCGCAGCGGTCATGGCCACGGGAATGCCTAATGTCTGGAAATGACGCACGCCGGCGCCAACGAGAAACGTGGCGCCCGCGCCGGCAAAACGGCCGACATTTTGCGCGAAGGCCAGCGCGCTCGCCCGGCATTCGGTTTCATACTGCTCCGGGAGCCAGAAAGAATATACGGTGTAGTTCGCGCCGCCAATCCCCAGAAAAAACAGGCAAACAAAAAACCATTTCAGCGCGTCCGTCTGCAAATAAAAAACGAAACCGAAGGTAATGAGGATGACCACGAACATCAGCGAATAAAAGATAGCCTGATTTATTTTCCGGCCAAAACGATCTGCGATCGCGGGAACGCTCAGCGCGCCCAGAATCGTTCCAACGCACAGAATTGCCGTCCCGTACGACGCGAGCCGCGCGGATTGAAAAGTAGAATGACCCGATTTCGCGGCAAGGTAGGTAATCGCGGCAGGCACATACACCGAGCCGGCCCACAGCCCAATGGTCGAGACGAGTTGATACATGAGATTCATCACCGTGCGCCGCCTGTAGCGCACCGAAAATATTTCCAGGAAGGCACCCCGCAAGCTCGTGCCCTCGCCCAGCTTCCCCCGTTTCTCTTCCCATCGCGCAGGTTCTTTCATTCCTCTACGAATTAGAAGCACGAGGAGCGCCGGCACGCCGCCCACCACAAACATCCATCTCCATCCATACCGGCTGCCAACAAAGTAATTAGCCAGCGCCGCCAGAAAGAACCCAAAGTAATAGCCCGTATGCATCATGCCCGCGCCCATCGTGCGGCGGTCTTCCGGCCATTCTTCCGAGATCAGCGTCGCGCCGATCCCCCATTCGCCGCCAATCCCGATTCCTGCCAGAAGCCGCAACACCGCGAGCATCCATATATTCGAGGCGAATGCGCTCAGTAACGTAAAAAGTGAAAAGCAAATAATGGTAAGCATCAACGTGCGCACGCGGCCAAAGCGGTCCGCCACCGGCCCCCAAAGAAGCGCCAATCCCCAGCCAACCAGAAACAGCGCGAACAATATTCCGCCGTAATATCCAACATTTGCCGTGGTTGCGGGAATTCCC
>DASXHY010000468.1:0-4569 GCA_036488095.1 Verrucomicrobiia bacterium
CTCCGGATAACAATGACAATGCGCCGCGAAAAATCCGCCGCGGAATTGCCAAAACCAGGGCCAGATTTGTTCGCGATCCGTTTGCGGAATTTTCAGGCCGGGCAAAGCTTCGCGTGTGAAGAATTGAAAGCGTCCTTCGCGATGCGCCGGCGGCAAGGTTTTCAATTTCCTTTTCACCTCGAACAAAAACATCAGCCAATGGCTCTGCCCCAGATAACCGTGTTCGCTAACGAGTCCGGCCAGGTGCAGATCCGACGGCGACAACTTCACGCCCAACTCCTCCTCGGCCTCGCGGCAGGCGCAGGCATAAGGCGATTCGCCCTCGTCGGTGTGTAATTTCCCGCCGCACGGACTCCAGAAACCGCGGTTCGGTTCCTGCGCGCGTTCCAGCAGCAACACTTCATCGCGCTCGTTGAAGCAATACAGTAGCGTGGCGATGCGGTATGGTAATTTCTTAAAATTTTCTATCGAGTCGCTCATGACCTTTGCACAATGGCTTTTACGAAAACCCCTCGTCTCAACATTAAGGCCTCATTTTACCGCCGCGATATACCAAACTAAAGGAACGGTATGCTCTGTCTCGGCGGCGACGTTATCAATAGAAGGCTGAGGAGCGCCATAAGCCTGTTGAAGCGTTGCTATACAATCTTCCTTTGTGATTCCGTCGCGCGTAATTGCTGGCCCAAGGTCGTCTGCAATCCCACCATCTGGAAAAAACACCAACCACTCGGAGCCAAGATGCTGAGCAATGCTCCGAAATGCTTGGAGATGGACTCTTCGCAGCGGCTCGATGCTCAAAAACCCTCTCCATCGGGCTCCAGTCCAAATCCTGGCCAGTTTCGATCCAAATTTGAGGAAAAGACTTCCAGGCCCATGATACATTGGAGAACTTTCTAGTGGGTCTGGAGACGGTGGCGATGCCGTCCAGGAGTTCCGATGTTCGTCCTTGTAGTCAGGGTCAATGGTTTGCCAATAGTTGGCAACTGCACTTGCGGCGGAAACTGTCGGCATGAGCATTCTTATCGTGGCAGCACGGTCGCGATCGTCCCCAAAATGGTGTTCAACTATTACGTTTATTCGTGTACCCATAGCAGCGTGTGATTGTCCTGTTAGAATTACGCCACCACCTCCTAAAATCAACTGGATTGCCTCGCTTTCCTCTGCTTTCACTATCTCCAGGTTGTCGTGGCGATTTTATAAGGCAATGGCATGAAATGGTTTTAGGAAGCGATTGAAAGTGGCGCGCCGCAGATGGCAAGAGGATAAAGAACTGAGCGGCGAGCTAATAAGGTAGGACAGCGCGCTGCGCTGTCCGCGCCGCGGTCAGCGGCGCAACGTAGGACATGATTACTGCCATAAGCGTGACAGTTCCGTCCGCTGAACGCGGACGGGGACGCCGCGGCGCGGCGTCCCTACCCCTGAAACGTTGGCCTAAAACTTCACTCCAAGCGCCGAATGGATTTCCAATTCGTTCGGCTCGGCACCGTCGACAGGCGCGGTATCGTACGTTTCACGCACGGTAAAGTTCATGTAAACATAGCGCCACAAATTGTAGGACAACGTCGCCTCCGCGCGCAGGCGGTATTCCGAAAAATTTATGCGCGGAAAAAATTCCGCCTTTTCCGACAATGTCGTCCGCGGGTTGATCTTCCAATTGACGTCTTCCGCCAAACGATAGAAGAAATCCCGCGTGTGCGTGTCGTCGGTGTTGTACTGTATCTGGTAGTTGAAGCCGCTTTCCAGATTCACCGCCAGGTTCGTGAGCGTGAACAGGTGATAGCCCATGCCGGGACCTTCCTCCACCCGCAGCCCGATATTTTGGATGCGGTCATAGCCGACGCCAGCCAGATTATAGGCATACCAACGATGGTTGATGTCAAAAGACGTTTTATCGCTGCCACCCATTTTGTCCGAGGATGCAACGGTCTGGCGCACGCCGTTCACGGTCTGCTCAATTTTCCCGTACTCAATGGTATAGTCGGTCGTGTTGCGAAAGAATTTTTTGGGGTCGGAGTCGTAGGGCCGTTCGTATGACAAATTGAAACGGCCGTGATACGTCTGCTGGTCGGAAGTGTTGTAGATTAAATCCAGGCCGACCTCCGCCTCTCCTTTCCAATGTTTGAAGAGCTTCGGCGGCGCGGGAGGCGTCACTTGCGCTTTCAGTTTGGCGGCCAAATTCGTGCTGGCCGGGTTATTGGTGCCGGCAGCAACGGTAATTTCCCGCCTCGCAATTTCAGTCAACGGCACGGAAAGCTCCTTCACCCAACTGTTCGAGAGCACGAGACGGTTGGTGTATTCCGAAACGACAAATCCGGTGATTTTATCGCCGCTCTTTAAATATAAGACAACGTTCTCGGCGCGGGCATGGCCGAGGAAGGCCGCGCTCGCCATAATGAGCGCCAGCCGGATGGGGTGACATAATGAGTTAAGGATTCGTCGGCCCGGGAATGTCATTGCCTGCGGAGGATTTTAGTGAAGGGATATCGTCGCGAGTCAGTCGGCGAGTGCCACCCACGACCACGTAGCCGCCCTTGTTATCGGGCAAAAGGCGTGGCTGCGAGGTAAAATCATAGAGCTGCCGAATAATAATATCACCGTCCGGGTTGATAACCGTGTAACTGAAGGTGTTCGGTCCGTTTCGATAGAGCACATGCAAATTGCTCATTTTGTCCACCCGGGGATCCGGTTGGCCGAAGGAAACCATCGGGCCGATGGGCAGCACCTTATTGATTTTTCCCACGTCATCGGTCACCTGCACGTAAAGAGTCAGGCGGCTGCGCAAATAATTGGCTTCCTGCAACGCATAGCGGCGCATCTCGGGAATGGCGTTGGTATCGCCAGGCGCTTTCGGCACGCCAAATTCCTGTTCCCATATCCGCGCGCCCTGGATGACATCAAACCCTTTCGGGTCGCTGCTGATTTCGCGTTTCCATTCCGGAATGGAGACGGTGGCCGTGATGGTATAATGGCCGGCCTTGGGCAATTGAAAATAAGGAGCAAGATTCACCCGCACGTTGGCGCGTTCGGAAGATTGCAGGGTGAATTCACCCGCGACTGGCGCATCTCCGTTCTTGAACGCCACGTAACCATCGCGCGCCTCTATGGAAAACTTCAACCACCCTTTGTCGCGCCCAAGCGACAAGGTCTGGCCGGAACGATTGGTAATGCGCGCGATAACCGGGATCGCCTCGCCCGGCAGGAACTCGTCCTGAGCCGTCAGCACCTCGACCGTCACCTGCGCGGACAGGCGGCTAAGTGAGGCAAACAGCAGTACGCAAATAAGTAAACGAGCATTTTTCACAACTGAACACTTTAGGCGGATGTGCCGAAGTGGCAAGCCGCAAAACATGAAGTCTGACGAATCGCCGCGCGGGATTATTCAATCTCCGTCGCAACGTGCTGCCGGCGTCCCGCCGGCAGGCCCTGACCGCCAGCAAGTTGCCGGCGGCACGGGATGTGTTTCGTCACGTGCCGATTGTGGCGAGAAAGTTTGAAGCACGGTTGAAAACCATTTCTGGAGAAATCGCCCGCAAGCACTCGAGAGGTTTCGAGTAGGTGCAATACGGTTTGAGACAGGGCGAACAGGGTAAGTCAACACGCACGACATTTTGCAACTGCCCATACGGACCGGTGCGGCGCGACTCCGTCGGTCCGAAAATGGCCACCACCGGTTTGCCGAGCGCCGCCGCCACATGCATCGGGCCGGTGTCGTTGGAAATCATCAGGTCGCTTAGGCGAATCCATTCGATCATTTCCGGAAGCGAAATTTTGCCCGTCAGATCGAGGCACCGCTTCGGGTTCGCCTGCGCGATGGTGGCGCCGGCTTCTTTGTCTTCCTGGCTGCCCATGATGGCAAAACGCGCATCCGGACGAGCAGCGGCAAGCTGCCGGACCAGCGCCGCATAATTCTCCACCGGCCAGCGCTTGTTCAACCAGCGGGCGCCGGGCTGAAGGAGAATCCATCGGGCGGATTCCGTGTTCCATTTGCGTTTTACTTCACGGGAAATTGCGTGGCGCTCCGGCAGCCATTCGAAATTCCGATGCACGGGCACGTTCAAGACCTTGAGCACCGCGAGATACCAATCGGCGGCATGGGTGTAAAACGAATCGCGGCGCACGGCGATATCATAAAACCCGCGCGCGCCTTCACGCGGTTCATCGAGGCCGACAAGCTGTTTCCCATTCGCGAGCCACGCGAACATTCCGCTGCGCAACAGGCATTGCAAATCGATCACGAAATCGAACGATTGCCGGCGCATCCATTGGACGCTGTGCCACACTTCCGGCCAGTTGGCCGGCAGGGTCCAGCGCCGCCGTTCGAAGCGCACAATACCCGCCAAATCCCGATCATTCTCCAGCAGCGGAGCCAGGGCGGAATCGATCCACCAGAAAATCTCGCTCTCCGGCCAATGGAGTTTGAGCAACCGCAGCACGGGCAGCGCCTGGATGACATCACCGAGCGAACTGGGCTTTAAAATTAAAATCTTCAAGTGAGAATGCGGTCTCGTTGGCTTGTCCAGAACGTAACGATGCAGTTAAAAATGGGAGCGCGCCCGCCTCGGGCGCAGT
>DASXHY010000501.1:0-1978 GCA_036488095.1 Verrucomicrobiia bacterium
TCCTTGCGCGGCAACATTCCCGGAAACAGCAGCCCACGTGCAATTTCAAGTCCGGCCCCCGCGGCGATAAAAATGGCGGGCAGTTCCAATGCTCCATGCGCTGCAACGAAATCCCAGAGCTGCAGCGCCATGCCCGCGCGAGCCGTGGCCACGGCCAGCACACCCATCAGCAGGCCGTTCGTGATGAGCATCCAAATAGTGCCGAGGCCGGCGGAAATTCCCGCGGCGAACATCATGAAGCCCACCATAATATTGTTGGTCATGATTCCGGAAGCCGCCATCGGCTTCACGGCCAATATGGAATGCGTCCACATTTCGCGCTTCTCAATCGTTTCGACCATCCTCGGTCCCAGAATTTGGTGCGCGAAGCCTGGATCGCGGAGCATCACGACGGCGCCCGCAATTCCTCCCGCGATAAAAATAAGCGCGGACAAGAGCACGAGCGGAAAAGTTTCCCTGAATATTCGCGGGTAAGTGTCGCGATAGAAGTGGACAACGCCATTCCAGTTGGGGCGCTTGCCCATATAAATTAAATTGTGCGCACGCGCCAAAAGCTGATTGAGGTAGGACGTAAAAGGGCGGCTCGTGATATCCTCGCGCACCGTCGCAAGGTCCGAGGCCGTTTGGCGGTACAATAGGCCCAGTTCCTGCAACTCGTCATGGCCGAGGGTCGCAACGCCGCGTCGACCTGAGCGGTCGACGAGTTGTTCGAGCCGGCGCCAATGCTGTTTGCGATTTGCGAGCCATCGAGTCGAAATCATTTATGTCCTCGAACCAATCCAGCCCCGCCCCGTACGATTCCGCCGCAGGCGAAAAGCTTATCATTGAAACGCCGGAACAGACGTCCATTGAATTTCCGCTTGCCGGAATAGGCAGCCGGTTCCTCGCCGTGCTGATTGACACTTTGATCCAAACCGGCACCGGAATCGTTCTTGTTTTATTGTTCGTCGGCTTGAGTTATAGCGCGCCTGGAGTATTTGGAATTGTTTCTGATTTTGCGAAGCAGTGGATCGTCGGAATTCTTATTTTCCTCGGCTTTCTCCTGATGTACGGATACTTCATTTTGTTCGAATCGCTGTGGAACGGGCAAACGCCAGGAAAGCGCCTGACGCACATTCGAGTGATTAAAGATTCCGGCCAGCCGATCACAGCCGTAGACGCAGTGGCGCGCAATCTGATGCGCTTCATTGATCAAATGCCGTTTGCTTACGGACTGGGCGTGCTGTGCGCGTGGATCAGCCCGCAAAGCAAGCGGCTGGGAGATTACGTGGCCGGCACTGTCGTGGTACACGAGAAACCTTTGGAGAACGTAACGATGCAGTGGGAAGCGCCGGCGCAATCTTCCACGCACCAATATGGCGCGAACCGGCTGACTCTGGAAGAGTTTGCGTTGATCGAGACATTTCTCAGCCGCCGCAGCGCGCTCGAAGCGGGCGTTCGCTATGACACAGCTGCGGGAATCGTGCGGCGCATCGAATCGAAATTAACTTTGCCGCCAGAGGGAAAACCGTCCGCGGAAAAACTACTCGAGGACCTTTCCTGGGAACGCCGCTCCACCGCCGGATATCATTGAGGTAATTTCCATGGCAACTCCTTATTTTCCTCGTGCACAAGGCGCGGAAATATTCGCACCACGCCTGTGCTTCATCCCCGAAGGATATTTTCAAGTGGGCTGCGACTCGGGGCGGGATGACGAAAAGCCCGCGCACCGCGTCTGGGTTGACGGATTTCGCCTCGCGGCATTCCAGACCACAAACGCGCAGTACTCGCGTTTTTTGGAAACTATGGGGCATGCGCCGCCATCACTCTGGACGGATCCCGATTTTAACCATCCGGAACAACCGGTTGTCGCACTGTCGTGGTTTGAAGCGGTCGCGTATTGCGATTGGTTGAGCGATCTTTCTCAACAAAAATTCCGGCTTCCAACGGAAGCGGAATGGGAGCGCGCCGCCCGGGGCGGCGTGAAAAGCGAATTGTA
>DASXHY010000511.1:0-3548 GCA_036488095.1 Verrucomicrobiia bacterium
TGGGGCGTTCCTTGCGGTGCTGCCGGTCGAAATTGACATCGAACACGTCATTCAGATACATTCCGCCGACATAGAGAAGCGTGGTTCCGGCGAAAAGAAACGGGAGCTTGTTCGTACTCGAGTGGCCGCCCAGCCACCAGCCCGCCAGACAATTTGACCAGATTGTCGGCAGGTTTGAGGCTCGGCCCAAAACCAGGAAGGTTCGCAATCGCGGCATCGCGCGGAAGCTTGTAGCCGGAAATGGCGGGCGGTTCAATCTTTCAAAAACTCAGGCCAGCCCGCGCTCCCTCAGATTGCTGAGCGTCCACTCATATTCCGCCGCGAGTTGGTCCACCACGTCGCGATCTTTCAATCCATCCGGCAGCACTTCCCAGGTGTAGGTTTCCATTTCCAGATGCGTGCAGACTCCCGGGTTCGCCGCGAGTAAATCCAACGTGCCGTGGATATGGTCCGTGGTCGTATCAAAAAGCTCCGTAGGCGGGCTGTGCAACGGAATGTGAAAATGAATCCGCCACTCCGAAGCCTCCCCGTTCTCCAGCGCGCTGTCCTCCGCTTCCTGCGACTCGCCGGCCAGCGCTTCGTCCAGGTCGCGATAAATAAAGCGTTCCCCGTTTCCCCGGCAAACGACCACCTGGTGCAAGTAAACGTCTTCCACAAACGCCGCCAGAGCCTCGCGCGTCTCGAGCGTCGGCCGCACCTTGAGCGCGGAGCTAAGATGGATTTTGCTGATTTTGATCCCGCGCTCGAGCAGGCAGCCCAGCGCGTTTTGCGGCTCCTCAAATTCCACCGCGAAATGGCAGGTGTCGTAATTCACGCCGAGATGCTCCATCAACCGCGGGTCGCGCGGATGTTCCGCGCGCATCCGGTCGAAAAAATGGATCGTTTCGCCGCTGCTTTCGAGCATGCACAACGGTTCAGGCTCGAGGCCGAGATGCATTTTGCGCCCGGTTTGTTCGCTCACGCGAGCGATGTGTTCCACGCAATGCCACAAGTGGTCGCGCATTCTTTTGAAATCGTCGCACGTCAGGGGAAACCCCTTGAACGAACCCGGCAGCGTGCTGACGCTCGCCTCCACGCCCTCCGGTGTGAGTTGCGCCAGCAAATCGAACAGCAGGTTGGTGTATCTCAGCCGTTCGGGAGAAGTCCAATCCGGCGTGTAAACGAATTCCTTCACTTTTCTGCCGTGAAAACGCCCGAACGGAAAGCCGTTGATGGTGAAAACATAACAATGGTTTTTCCCGAGCCAGCGTTGGAACTCGAGCAACGTGGCGCGGTTGGCCAGTTCGTGCGCCGCCTGGTTGCTCAGGCGCAGGCCGATGGCGTAAGGCTGCTTCGGGGAAACGCGTTCGCGCACGCGCAAGGCATACTTATTGAGCGATTCAAATGTCTCCGCCCAGGTCTCGCCGCGGTGGACATTCGTGCAGTAAGCAAGATGTAAACCCCCGCTGAGTTTCATTGGTAAGGCAAATCTACGCCCGCTTTCAAACCCTGTGAAGCAAATAGTGGCCTTCTAAAAACCTTTGCGCCTTCGGTAATCCGCTATTAACTTGCTGAAGTATGCTCAAAACTGGAATTTTGAACCCGCATATTCTCTCGCTGCTCGCCAGCGTGCGTCATACCAACACCATCGTGATTTCCGACCGCGGTTTTCCGTTCTGGCCCGCGATCGACACGGCGGACATCTCCCTGTGCGACGACATCCCCACGGTGCTCGATGTCGTGCGCGCGCTGCGGCCCAACTTCAACGCCGGCAAAGCCTGGATGGCGCAGGAATTTCTGAAGGTGAACAGCCCGAAAATTCAGGCGAACTTCCTCGAAGCGCTCCAAGGAATCAAAATGGCCTACGAGCCTCACGAGGAATTCAAACAGCGCGTGCCGCACGCGATCGGGCTAATTCGCACCGGCGACACCATTCAATACGCGAACCTGATTTTGCAATCGGCCTGAGCGAACGTACGCGGCTTTGCGCCTTCGCATCTTTGCGCCTCTGCGTTGAACTCCTATTACTTCAAAAACTCCACTTTCGCACTCAACTCCGGAGTCAGAAAACGGTCCGGGCTTAATATCTGCACTTTGATTTGTAACGTGCCCTTCGCGCGGTCCGCTTCCGGCGCAATTTCCGCCACCACGCCGCCGTAAGTCTTGTCCGGGTACGCTTCGGGACTGACCCGGCATTTTTGCCCGAGCGAAATTTTGGACAGGTCCGCTTCGTTCACGTCAATTTCCACCTGCAAATCCTTCGTGTCCGCCACCGCCAGCAGCGCCGTGCTCGGGCCGCGCGTGCCGCCAAAACTTTGCGGCATCACCAGTTCATTCGGGTTCGCCAACTTTTCCAGCACCACGCCGTTGATCGGCGAATGGATTGTGCACCACTCGACATAAGTCCGCGCCACATCCGCCGCGCCCTGCGCCGCCTCCACCCCCGCGCGATCCGCTTCGAGCAACAATCGCGCATCATCCTCCGCCTGCTTCGATTCGATGTCCGTTGTCCTCAACTGATGAATGCGCTGATAACTCAGGTCATCTTTCGCCATCATCGCTTTCGCGTTGGCCAATTGACCCTCCGCCTGCGCCAGCCGCGCCTTGTATTCCGTATCATCGAGCAACACGACCACCTGTCCATTCGTGACCGCATCGCCTTTCTTGACGCCAATCCATTTCACCACGCCCAAGAAACGCGGGCTGATTTCGATGCGCTCGCGGTTGATAATGTAACCACTGACCGTCAGCACCGTGTCATCTTTTGCGTCAACGGCTGAGTTGGTTTGCCCAACGGGCGCTTGCGCTGTCGAAGCATCAGCGGATGAAGCCGCGTTCGTCATAAACCCGCCGGCGTTTTTCATGCGGCGAATTTTTTCCGGGGACCACGGCCTCGCGAATAAGAGCGCCGCCACGACCGCCGCCAGCACCACCAGCACGATGATCCAAAACGGCCGTTGCCGCCGTTGCTTATGCTCCGGCTGAATCTGCAAATCCTTCAATCTTTCCAGGCTCATTCGCTGCTTGAAGATGTGGTGAAAGGGCAAAACAGGAAAGGAGGAAATGACGGAGCGAAGCGCGCGACAGTGGAGCGCCAGCGTCCCGCTGGCGAGTTTCTCGATCAGTTACAATGCGACTGGCCGGCGGGACGCCGGCGCTCCGGTATCATGTCGCCCGCGCAATCAAATACGCCGACCACCCGAGCCAATGAATGTACGACGTAAATCTTTTCCGGCTCGGCGGCAGAAAACGGAATGCCGGATAGGTCGCGGCAAACAGCCAGTTCCGCGAAATCCCGTGTCGCTCCACCGTTAACCCTCCCCGCCGCGCTGACGCCCCCAGCGTCTCCACGGTGACAACCTGGATGTGCGTCGGATCATCGAAAAAATTCAGCGTAAAAGTTCCGGCGGCCTTTCCCGTTGGGCTGGGCAGGTTTAGCGATTTGGGATGTGGTGTTTCAAAATAAACCCGCCCGCCTGGTGCGAGCAATCGCGCGACTTCCCGCATCAGCGAATCGATGCTTTGCAGATGCTCGACCAGGTGCATGCAGGTGATGGCGTTCATGGAGC
>DASXHY010000573.1:0-2747 GCA_036488095.1 Verrucomicrobiia bacterium
AATATTATCTTGGCATCGCGAAACAGAGCCGCGATCGCCAGGTGGTTGATGCCCGCAATGTAACTTCGATGCAAAGGATGGTTAAGGTGGAAGATCGGTTGGTGGCGGATTCGAATTCTGGCGCGAGCACCAATCCGGAACTTGCTACGCGCACGTTCAAGGCGAATCCGAACGTCTTTTACAACGAGCTAAAAGCTGCGGGTGACTTGCATGCTCCGGCGGTTTCCGCTCCGGCGCAGACCAATAGCCGCGGCCTGAGGTATGTCACTGGCCTCGATACGACATCCGAGATACAGACCGCAGTGACGCAATATCTTCACTCAGCCGGAGTTGATTTGAATGGATCAAAAAGCGTCTTCTTCGACGACCGGCAGGGCACATTAACGGTCCACGCAACGGACCAGGACCTGGACAAAATCGCGGCAGCTACTGACAAATTGATGGCGGAGGGGGTAACGGCTCAATCGAAGAGCGTTGCCACTGAACAAACCGACGCCGCACTTCCCAAACCCGCAATCCCTCCACCCACACCCCAACCGGAGGTTCTCACGCGCGAGAATGCATTCTCAACTTTCTCGCTGAACGTCAGCGATGTCTCGTTCAAACTCGCGGCGGCGAGTTTGGAAAAGGGCCAGTTGCCCGAGCCGGCTTCCATTCGCTCGGAGGAATTTATCAACGCCTTCGACTACCGCGATCCCGAGGCTTTGCCGGGCGTGCCGATTGCCTTTACGGCGGAGCGCGCTGCTTATCCGTTTGCGCATAATCGCGAGCTGTTGCGCTTTTCGCTCAAGACCGCGGCTGCGGGGCGGCAGGCGGGCCGGCCATTGAACATCGTTTTGTTGCTCGATAATTCCGGCTCCATGGAACGCGCGGATCGGGTGCGGATTATCCAGGAAGCGTTGCGCGTGCTCGCGGGGCAATTGCAGGCGCAGGACACTTTCAGCATTGTTACTTTTGCGCGCACCGCGCGATTGCAGGTGGACGGAATTCCCGGCAATCAGGCTGATGCTGCTGCCGAGGAAATTGCCAAGCTCACTCCCGAAGGCGGCACGAATCTCGGCGACGCCCTCGATCTTGCCTATGAAACGGCGCTTCACCATTACCTCGCGAACGGCGACAACCGCGTGGTGATGCTGACGGATGGCGCTGCGAATCTCGGCGAGGTCAATGGCGACGCGCTCAAGCAAAAAGTCGAGGCGCATCGCAAACAGGGCGTCGCACTGGATTGTTTCGGCATCGGCTGGGAGGGATATAATGATGATTTGCTCGAGGTGCTCACGCGCAACGGTGATGGACGTTATGGATTTATCAATACGCCCGAAGAAGCGGGGACAACGTTCGTGGCGCAAATTGCCGGCGCGCTGCACGTGGCCGCTGCGGATGTGAAAGTGCAGGTGGAGTTCAATCCCAAGCGCGTTGTGTCGTATCGCCAAATCGGCTACGCGAAACATCAACTGACCAAGGAACAATTTCGCGATAATACCGTGGACGCCGCCGAGATCGCGGCGCAGGAAGCCGGCAACGCGCTTTATACGATCGAGACGAACCCACAGGGCGAGGGATCCATCGCCACGGTTCGCGTGCGCTATAAAGTTCCGGGGACGTCCGAGTTTCGCGAGCAGGCGTGGGATGTGCCTTACACCGGCAGCGCGGTGGCGTTGGAACAGGCCAGTCCCGCGATGCGCCTGGCCGCGACGGCCAGTGCATTTTCCGAATGGCTCAGCACGAGTCCGTTCGCCGCCGAAGTCACTCCTGACGAATTGCTGCGTTATCTGAACGGTGTGCCGCAGGTTTACGGCGCGGACACGCGACCGACGAAGCTTGAGTGGATGATTCGCCAAGCCAAGAGCATTTCCGGAAAATAGCCGTCAAATACAAGGCGTCAGACAGAAAACGAACAAACATTTTACAATCGTTTCACACATCGCCGAGGCCAGTGCGGCAGAATGAATTCGCTGGATGAAAGCCATTGAATGTTTATGAAAACTCCACTTCCATTGCTCTGCGCACCTTTGCTGTTGGCCCTCAGTCTCACCGCGAACGCCTGGCAGGTTGAAACATCGACGCCGAATACTGTCACGCTTCGCGATTTCAAACTCGTTGGCGATCTCAACAGCGAACGCGCGGCGTTCACACTCAATGCGATTGTGAGGGTGGAGAATCCTAGGGGCGGCTCCATCGATTTGCTCGCGGGACCGGTTGCGTTGACCGAACTCGGCGCGCATCCGCGCTGGAAAATTCAGGCGCAGGAGAATCGGTACGTGTTAACGTTCGACCGCGGCGGTGAATTTCCCGTCCAGATTAAATTCAACGCCGCCGTGCATCCGGGAGACGATTGGAACACGGTTGAATTTCAAGTCGCGCCCGGTCCGTTGCAGCAAATCGTGCTGCAAGGGCTCGCTGCCGATACGCAATTTCAATTCGCCGGCGCCGCGCGGCCGGAACGCACGACCAATGGCTTCGTCAGCATTCTGCCTCCGGACGGAAACGTGAAACTTTCCTGGAAGGAAACGCGGCCCGAGGGCGAAGGAAAATTATTTTACGCGGCTGAAATGCTGTCGCAAATCAGCGTCAGTCCGGGGCTCATGCGCCAGACCGGTTTGCTTGATTTCAAAATCATGCAGGGCGAGATGAAGCGCGTCTTGCTGGTGTTGCACGGCGCAGGCGAGGTCACGCGCGTCGCCGGCGACCAGGTGCTGGCGTGGAACGTCGAGCCAATCACAAACTCGGAGGATCGCCGGTTGGTG
>DASXHY010000578.1:0-10461 GCA_036488095.1 Verrucomicrobiia bacterium
TGACCATGGCGCCGATCACTATCACCAGCGGTAGAATGTCAGCGGCTTTGTCCGACCAATTCAATTGGTAACGCTGCTTCAAATAGCCGGAGAGGAAGTCGCTGACGAACAGCAGCGCAAAAATTAGGCATAGGAGACCAAATCCATACCATGACCCGACTCTCTGGAGGGCATCCCGTCTTGAACTGAATTCTTTTCGCGTCATGGCAACAAAATTTGCGCCTTACGCCGTAACGATATCCTCTAAAAATGAGGCAGCTATTACAAACCACATCCTTTATTTATAATCCCATAGCGCAACCATCGCGATAACATCGTATATCGCCTGCCGGGCCGAAGCTTCTGAGCGAAGGCTGGTAAATCGCAAATTAGATATGCTTCACCGTCCCCCAATACACATCCAGCCGCTTCGCGAGGTAAAGCTTCACCGCTTTCACGAGCACCTTGGTTTCGAGCTTCTGCCCGGCGGCGACAATTTCTTTCAGGCTCCAATCCGGATGAATTCCAAAGCTCGCCTGCGCAATGATCGGCCCTTCGTCCAGGTGCATGCTCACGAAATGCGCGGTAACGCCCGCGATCTTCACGCCGTGCTCGTAGGCCTGGCGATAGGCTTGCGCGCCGGGAAAGCTCGGCAGCAGCGAGGGATGGACATTGATGATCTTGTTTTTGAAACGCCAGACCACGTTCGGCGAAAGAATTTTCATGAAGCGCGCCAGCACGAGAAAATCGATTTCGTATTCGTCGAGCAATTTGAGCAATTTATCTTCGGCGGCGGCGCGTTCGTTCCAGGGAATCACCACGAACGGGAGCTTGTATTGTCTGGCCAGCGGTTCGAGTTCGCGGCGGTTGCTGAGCACGACGGCCGGTTCGGCACGCCGAAGTTGCCCGGCTTTCCACGCGCGCATCAGGCCCTCGAAACAATGCGGCTCGCGCGTGACGAGGAGGGCTGTGCGTTGTTTGCGCGAGGGATGCGTGAAGCGGAGTTTGATTTCCATTTGCAGCGCGGCCGCCAATTGCGCCAGCCCGCGTTGCACCGAAGGGATGTTCAATTCGGCGTCCTTCCACGAAGCCTGCAGGGTCATGCTGAATTGCCCGCGCGTGACCTGTTCCTCGAGGGCCTCGATATTGGCGTGCTGCTCGAAAAGAAAATTCGTGACACGGGCAATGACGCCGGTCTTGTCCCGTCCAATAACGGTGATGGTGGCGAATTGCTTCATGACGCAGGAAATGAACAGAATTCAGGGGAATAGTGAAAGAAGATTCGCACCGGCGAGACGTCCGAGGGTGCTTCTCAGTTTCTTGCGACCGAGAGCCGCCGGCGGCAATCCCAAAGGGATTGTGTCTTAAAGCCCAGGGTTGCGACGAAGGAGCTACCCTGGGAAAACGCGTGATCTAAGCCGCAACCCCGAATGGGGTTGTGCATTCTTGTAAATCCGTTACCCAAGGTAGCTCCTTCGTCGCAACCTTGGGTTGGAGGCCAGAATCCCTTTAGGATTCAAACGGTTGGCCGCACTTGCCATAAATCGAGATTCGCACGGGCGAGACGCCCGTGCCACAACGGTTCCCCGCTCGACTCCGAAAATCCGACCGGCTATTGTCCGCGCATGCAACTCAAGCTGATCAGCCTCTTCGGCATGTGCGTGATGATTGGTGTGGCTTGGGTGTTTTCGAATAATCGCAAAGTCTTTCCCTGGCGCACCGTGGTAAGCGGATTGGTCCTGCAATTTGCTTTTGCGCTGTTCATTCTCAAAACCCCATGGGGCGCCGGCATCTTCGATTTCCTCCAGCGCGCTGTGGACAAGCTCGGCGTGTTCGCGATGGAAGGCGCGAAAATGGTTTTTGGGCCCCTGGCGGATTCGGCTGCGCTTACCCAAAGCTTTGGCCCGGCCAATAGTTTTATTTTCGCCGTAATTGTTGCCGCGACCATCATCGTTATCTCCGCCCTTTCCACTTTCTTTTATCATTACGGGATATTGCAGCGCGTCGTGCATGCGATGGCCCTGGTCATGCAGAAATTCATGCGCACGAGCGGGAGCGAAAGTCTCGCGGCCGCGGCGAATATCTTCATGGGCCAGACCGAGGCGGCCTTGGTGGTGAAGCCTTATCTCGAACGAATGACCTCCAGCGAAATGATGGCGCTGATGACCACCGGCATGGCCACCATTGCGAGCGGCGTCATGGTGGTCTACGTGCAGATGGGCGTGAGCGCGGGACACATTCTCACCGCATCCGTGATGAGCGCGCCGGCGGCATTGCTCATTGCCAAAATCATGTTCCCGGAAACCGCGCACAGCGAAACCGCTGCCGACGCCTCCGCGATGGTCGAGATTACAACTGTCAACGGCATCGATGCGCTCTGTCGCGGCGCGAGCGAGGGAATGAACCTGGCCATCAACGTCATCGCCATGCTGATCGCGTTCGTGGCCACAGTGGCATTGGCGAATTTCACGTTGGCCTGGGTGCAACACGCATTCGGCGTCGCCCATCCCATTACGCTGCAAAACATTTTGGGCTGGATCAATGCGCCGTTCGCGTGGCTGATGGGCACACCCTGGAAAGACTGCATGGCATTCGGCCAAATCCTCGGCGAACGCATCGTGCTCAACGAATTCATAGGCTACCTCGACCTGACAAATGTCATCAAGCAAAACCCGGCCGCGCTCGACCCGCGCACGGTCATCCTGGCGACGTACGCCTTGTGCGGGTTCGCCAACTTTTCGAGCATCGCCATTCAAATCGGCGGCATCGGTTCGCTCGCGCCGAATCGTCGGAGCGATTTGGCCAAACTCGGTTTGCGCGCCATGGTCGGCGGCCTGCTGGCGAGCTATTTGACCGCGACGATTGCGGGAATTTTGATCTAAGCGCGCGTGTGAAAATTCCTTTTCGTCGTAGCAGCCGACGTGAGTCGGCTCAAATTTCATTTTGAAACCGCCAATCGGCGAGCTCGGGCGAGCTAAAGAATCGGCTTCGCCTTGGAACACGCGCAATGAATTCCGCGCTCCGAGCTCCAGGCGGGTGATGGGTCTCCGTTCCCTTCGCTCCCTTCTGTTGAAACGTCTTCATCCGTGTCATCCCTGCCCATCTGCGGTTAAAAAATTCGCGTCCCCTTGCGTAATTCGTGTAAAAGCATTTTTGTTTTCGTCCTGATCCGTGTTAATCCGTGTCCATCCATGGTTGAATCTCTGGATTTGCGCAATAACTTCGCGCGCCCATCCGCCGTGCAATGAAATGCGAAACGGTTTCGCAATTCTCAAGCTCCTGCACCTGAGCTTGTTGTGACGCGGCTTCCGTGAAAACATCCTCTTCTTTGTCGGAAGCGGAAAACATTACCGTAAGTTTTTCCGCGTAAGTAAAACGTGCTAAAACCGTCGCGATGAAAAAGGAAAACGAGACAGAGATCGGAACGCACCCCGCGCACGCTCGGCCCCTCGACCTCCAACCCATTGGCGCGCCGAATCCCGCCTTGGCGGGAGAAAGCGGCTCGACCCCCGACCCCGTGCCCCCGTACCGACTAACTTCGACTAAATCGGGGTAAATCGGGGTAAAAAAATAAAAAAAACAATCCGCCCCCCATGAATCCTAAAATCCAAAAATCCCCGGCCGACCGGCCGGAACCCGCCATTCCAATCCATTCCAACCCTTTCCACCGGGTTGGGGGGCCTGCCTTTCCACCCTTGGCATTCCTCAACTCCTCAACTCCTGAATTCCCAAACTCCCCACTCATCCGCCCTCTCCATGAAATCCAAAAATCCGACGATTTTCCCCGACCGCGCGGGCGCAAAGCTTTTGTTCTCCGTAAGTCCTTGGTTTTGCCGAAAATTGCCACTGTTTGCGGGAAATTGCTGGGGGAAAAAAAGTATACGCATGTGCCGCACGGCGGCCCTTCGGGCGTTGGGCGGCTTGTCGCGCCGAAGTCGGACGAAGGCGGATTCTTGCCTCGTACGCAGGATTGCATTACCGTCCACGCCTTAACTAAACGAAAAATTTTCATGGCGTATCTAAACGACAATTATTTGAAGCTAAAGGCCGGTTATTTGTTTCCTGAAATCGCGCGGCGTGTGAAGACGTTTTGCGATGCCAATCCCGAGGCGGCGGCGCGTCTCATCCGCTGCGGCATCGGCGATGTGACCGAACCGCTGCCGCCCGCGGTGACTGCCGCGATGCACAAGGCGGTGGATGAAATGGGAGCGCGCGACACGTTCAAGGGCTACGGGCCGGAGCAGGGCTACGAATGGCTGCGTCATGCCATCGCCGAGAATGATTTCCGCAGCCGCGGCTGCGAGGTGGCGGATGATGAAGTGTTCGTCAGCGACGGCACCAAGTGCGACACGGGCAACATCCTCGATATTCTCGGCCACAAAAACAAAATCGCCATCAGCGATCCGGTTTATCCCGTTTACGTGGACACGAACGTGATGGCCGGGCACACCGGCGAGGCCAATGAAGCCGGCGCGTACGCGAAACTGGTTTATCTGCCGTGCAAACCCAGCAATGGTTTCATCCCCGCGCCGCCGAAAAAGCACGTCGATCTGATCTACTTGTGCTCGCCGAACAATCCGACCGGCGCGGTTGCCACGCGCGAGCAACTTGAAGCCTGGGTGAAATACGCGCTCGAACACAAGGCGGTGCTTTTCTTCGATGCCGCCTACGAAGCTTACATCATGGATCCGGCGCTGCCGCATTCGATTTACGAGATTCCGGGCGCGCGCGATTGCGCGATCGAGTTCCGCAGCTTTTCCAAGAACGGCGGATTCACCGGCACGCGCTGCGCTTATACGGTCGTGCCCAAATCGCTGAATGCGCAGACGAAGAGCGGGGAATTCAAGCCGCTGCATCCCTTGTGGCATCGCCGCATGACCACGAAGTTCAACGGCGTTTCTTACGTCATCCAACGCGGCGCGGAAGCGCTTTACTCAGCGGAAGGCAAGGCGCAGGTTCGCGCCTTGGTCGAACATTATCTCGGCAACGCGAAAGTGCTACGCGATGGCGCCAAGAAAGCCGGCTTGAAAGTTTTTGGCGGCATCAATGCGCCTTACATCTGGGTGCGCACGCCCAAGGGCGTCACGAGCTGGCAGGCCTTTGATAAAATTCTCGGCGAAGCCAACGTGGTCATCACGCCTGGGAGCGGTTTCGGGTCGAAAGGCGAGGGGTATTTCCGCATCAGCGCATTCAACAGCCGCGCGAACGCGGAGGAAGTGGCGCGGCGATTGCAGGAATTGAAATGGTAATGAGAGAATGCGTCGAGTTTGTAGTTCCGCGTTTACGCGGTCTGCGTCTGCGTGCGCCAGACCGCCTGAAGGCGGAACTACAAGCACCGTTCGAATTCAATAGGTTGGGATATATAAACCAATCCCCACAAGTAATTGTATAATCCCCTTCTAAAAAGCTTGCCTTGCGGGTCGCGGGGATTACGCTGTCGACAGCGGCCGGTTGTCATGAATACCAGTAATGGCACACCTCGCAAACGACACGTCCTCATCCTGGACGACGACATTCCTCTCGCCTGGTCCCTGAAACAAACGCTCGAACACCGCGGCTATGAGGCGACGATTGTGCCGGAGGGCACGCTGGCGCTGAAGTTCGTGTCTGAACACGCGCTTGATGCGGTGGTGTGCGATTTGCAAATGCGCCGGCTCGAAGGCGACCTGCTGCACGCGACGGTCGAGCGGTCAAATCCGGCGCTCGCGCAGCGTTTCATTTTTATCACCGGCGAAGACAACGGGGCGAGCATCGAAAAATTCGCCGATGCGGCGGAATTGCCGGTGCTCCATAAGCCGGTTGAAGTGGACACGTTGGTCGGGGAAGTAGTCCGCATGGCGGAACGGACATGAATGTTATTCGGTTGAGCATCGCCGCGCTGATTCTAGCGCGGTTGACGGCGGAGTTGTGTCTGTCATGGTTGAACTGCCGGCATGTGCTCGCGCACGCGGGCGCGGTCCCGGAGGCTTTTCGCGGTGTCGTGGACGAAGCGACTTACAAAAAATCCGTCGAATACACGCTGGCGAAGGCTGGGTTTGGGGATATCGAGGAGATTTATAGCACCGTGGTGTTGCTCTTGATTTTATTCAGCGGCGTGCTGCCGTTGGCGTTCCATTTCATTGAAGCGCATCTAGGCGGGTCGGCGTGGGCCATGGCGGTTTTTCTCTTTGCGGTAGGCTTCGCGATTTCGCTGCCGGGTTTGCCGCTGGATTGGTACGGCCAGTTTCGGCTGGAGCAAAAGTTTGGCTTCAACACCTCGACTCAAAAGACTTGGTGGCTGGATCGGGTGAAGGGTTTGTTGCTGGCGGCGGCGCTGGGTTATCCGCTGCTGGCACTCATATTGAAAATTGTGGAATGGACGGGCGCGGCCTGGTGGTGGTGGGCGTGGGGAGCTTTGATGGTCTTTCAATTGTTGATGCTGGTGCTCGCGCCGGTTTTGATCATGCCGCTGTTTAATAAATTCACGCCGCTGCCGGAAAACTCCCTGCGCGAACGGCTGCTGAAACTGGCGCAACGGACCGGGTTCGTTGCCAAAAGCATTCAGGTAATGGACGGCAGCAAGCGGTCGCGGCATTCGAATGCGTTCTTCACGGGGTTTGGACGGTTCCGCAAGATTGTGTTGTTTGACACGTTGATCCAGCAGTTGAGCGAGCCGGAACTGGAAGCGGTGCTCGCGCATGAGATTGGCCATTTCAAAAAGAAGCACATTCCAAAGATGCTGATTTTTTCCGCGTTGAGTTCGCTCGGCGGATTCTACCTGGTGTCGCTGCTCGCACGGCAGGAATGGTTTTATCGCGCATTCGGGTTTGAGGCGGGGAACATCGCGCCAGTGCTGTTGCTCTTCACGCTGTTGTCAGGTGTGGTGATGTTTTGGTTTTCGCCGCTGGCGCATTGGTGGTCGCGGCGATACGAATATCAAGCGGACGCTTTTGCGGCGGAAGTCATGAAGGAGCCGAAATCGCTGATCGGCGCGTTGCGCAAATTGAACGAGAAAAACTTGAGCAACCTCACGCCGCATCCGCTTTACAGCGGGTTTTATTATTCGCATCCTACGCTGGTGGAGCGAGAGGAGGCGTTGATGGCGCATGAAACGTGAAACGCAAAACGTAAAACGTGCTGTGCCGCATTCACGTTTTACGTTTCGCGTTTCAGAAGATCCGTGAAATCCCGAACACGACGTTCAGGCGCCATTGACGATGCAAACGCAGTTCTGGCCGCCGAAATCATTCGGGTAATGCAGAATGCAGTTTGGATCGTCCTGCCATTGGCCATCCACGAGCAGCCGGTATTGATGCTCGCCGGGCTCGAGTGAGACGGTTTTTTTCCAAATGCCGTCTTTTTGCTTCTTCAATTCTACTGGTGCTTGTTGCCAAGCGGTGAAATCTCCCGCGACCAGAACAGATTGCGCCTCGGGAGCGAGAAGGGAAAAGGTGACTTTCTGCTTCGGCAATTTTTGCGCTGACAAAGAATCAATCCTTTCTATCAAACGGTCTGGACCGCTGTTTCGACACTGCGCCTGTCTTCAGAAACGGTCAAGGAATATGTGAGAAGTTCCAAATCCCAAATCCCAATGAAGCACTAAACATCTAGCGCCAATGCCTGTCCAGACGGTCACTTGGCCGCGAGAAGGGCGCTGATTTTTTTGCGCAATTCGCGGCTTACTTCTTCCACGGAGCGGTTGCCGTCCACAATGTTGAAGCCGTAGCTCTTTTGCAACTGGCGAAAGGCGGCCTGCATCGCGGTTTGGTATTGCAGAAAGCTGTCGAACATATCGCGCGAGAGGCCGAGGTCCATGCCGCTCTCCCAATAATCCAGCGTGGCGTTTTTGGAAAGGTTGCGTTGGACGAGTTCTTCCGCTTCAACAGACAGATAAAACACCGCATCGGGCACGGGCGCGATGCCGTAAACATTTTTCAGCCACGCCTCGTCCATACCACGGGTGATGTCGCGGGCCATCAACGTGTAAACGTAACGGTCGGCCAGCACGATGAAGCCGGCTTTGAGCGCGGGCAGGATGATGTTCTCCAACTGGTCCGCAAAGTCGGTGGCGTAAAACAGGCTCAGGGTCGTGCGGCTCAAAATATTCCCCTCCTGCGCGCGTTCCAATTCTTCGCTGACGAGCGAGGAGCGCTTGAGGCCGACTTGCACGGTGGCGTGGCCGCTGGTTTCGAGCCAATTGACCAGTTGCGCGATCTGGGTTGAGCGGCCCGAGCCATCCGCGCCTTCCACGACGATAAGTTTGCCGACGAGATCCTCGAGTTTGACGCCGGGAATGCCGTGGCCGTAAAATCGCCGCGGGCCGGGCTGCGGGACGACGATTTGATTGTGGCTTTTCTTCTTCATTCCTCCGGCTCGTCTTCCAGTTCGGCGCTTTTGGGATTCACTCTCAGCGGTGGCGGCAACGGCAGCGGGCTTTGGCGTTTGAATCGCGCAAGATCGATCCGCTGGCTGACCAACTGGCGCACGATGCCTTGCTGCACTTCGACGCGCTGGTTGGCATCGATGATGTTGAAATTGAATTCCGTGCTCATGGCGAGGTACTGCTCGAGAATGCGGCCCTGAAAGATGCGGAAGCTTTCGTAGGGATCCGCGGACAGGCGCAGGTCCATCCCGGCCTCGAAGAATTTCAGCTTGGGCCGGCCGTCGAGAATGCGTTTGAGCGAGACTTCAAGGTCGGACTTGAAAAAGAAGGTGAGGTCCGGCAGAGCGGCGAAATTGTAAATGCCCCTCACCCACGCCGGCGGGCAACCACGCACGGTGTCGCGGCCGAAAGCGGTGAAAATATAACGGTCGCAGAGCACGACATAACCGGCGCGCAGGAGTGGCAGGAGATGGCGTTCGTAACGATCAGCGAAATCCGTGGCGTGAATGAGGCTGAACGTGGTGGGCGAGAGTAACTCGCGTTTTTTCCCTTTGCTGGTGGCGGATTTGACGAGTTCGGAGGAATTCCATTCGCTGAAATAGACGCGCACGCCCTCGGCTTCGAGCCAGCGTTTGAGCAGATAAATCTGGGTGGATTTTCCCGAGCCATCCAGGCCCTCGACCGCGATCAAGCGGCCGGGGAAGTTCCGTTCGGCGAACGTTTTCATTCCGTGGGCAGAAGCATAATCACGGAGGTGACTATTGCAATGAGGTTTGTGTCTGAAACGTGAAACGTGAATTTGCGTTAACCCGTTTTTTGAGGTTCACCTGCATTCACGTTTCACGGAGCCGTCGCAAAACTCTCCGCCAGCGCGACCGCTTTGAGCATCGCCTTGGCTTTGTTCACTGTTTCCTGGAATTCGGCTTCGGGCGTGGAGTCGTTGACCCAGCCGCCGCCGGCTTGCACGTAGGCTTTGCCGTCTTTGACCAGCGCGGTGCGGATGGTGATGCAGGTGTCGAGGTTGCCGTTGAAGGAAAAATAACCGACGCAGCCGCCGTAAGGGCCGCGGGCGGTTTGCTCGAGCTCGGCGATGATTTGCATCGCGCGAATTTTGGGCGCGCCGCTCAAGGTGCCGGCGGGAAACGTGGCGCGCATCAGATCGTAAAGCGTCTTGTCCGGCGAGAGCTTGCCTTCAACTTGCGACACGATGTGCATCACGTGGCTGTAACGTTCGATGATCATCAGGTCGCGCACCTGCACGGAGCCGAAATCGCAGACGCGGCCGAGGTCGTTGCGCGCGAGGTCGACGAGCATGACGTGTTCGGCGCGTTCCTTGGGATCGGCGAGCAATTCTTTTTCGAGCGCGAGATCTTCCTCGGTGGTTTTGCCACGGCGACGGGTCCCGGCGATGGGGCGAATTTCCACGGAGCGATCTTCGCAGCGCACGTGAATTTCCGGCGATGCGCCCACGAGCGAGAAGCCGTTGAATTCGAGCAGAAACATGTAGGGCGACGGATTGATGCTGCGCGCGGCGCGATACAAATCGAGCGGGGTGGCCTTGAACGGCGCCGCGAAACGCTGGGAGCCGACGACCTGGATGATGTCGCCGGCGGTGATGTATTCCTTCGCTTTGGAAACGTTGGCGAAGAATTTTTCCTTCGGCACGTTGGATTCGAAAGGAACGGTGGGCGTCTCGTTCGGCACGCTCACGGGGTGATGTTCGCTGGGCTGCTCGAGCAGCGAAACGAGCCGCTCGATTTCCGCCACGGCGTTCTCGTAGGCCTCTTCCGGACTGGAAGCGTCCTCGAGGACGGCGTTGACCAGCACCGTGATTGTTTGGGCAACGCGATCAAAAATTAAAAGCTGGTCGGCGATCAGGAAAACCATGGTCGGCGTGCCGAGTTCATCTTTTGGCGGGCGCGGCACGACGGGTTCGACGTCGTGGATGAATTCGTAGCCGATGAAACCGACCGCGCCGCCGGTGAAACGCGGCAAACCTGCCACGGGAACGGCGCGATATTTTTTCATGACGCGCTCGACGACTTCGAGGCCGTCTCGGACGGTAGTGACATCACCCTGTGCCCTGGAAGCCACCTCTCCCCGGCCCTCTCCCCCGCTCC
>DASXHY010000636.1:0-1818 GCA_036488095.1 Verrucomicrobiia bacterium
TTGCCGGCTGCCCCGAAGCTTTTACCTCGACTGAAACTGATTTCTCAGCGGCGCTATCTGAATTAAACCAGGAGGAATAATCCACTGTGCCCGCCTCGGGCGCGAGCAAATCGGTTCCTTTGTCGTCGGTGAAAGAAGTAATTTTCGAGCTGTCTTTGCTGACGCTGATGATGCTTTTTTCCGGCGCGGTTACCAGCAGCGCGACCGTTACTCCCGGGAACCAATTAAACGCGCGCAATTTATCGTTACCCTCCGGTGCCGGCGCGACGACGCGCACGCCGGTCACTTGCACTTTCCATCCGGGCGGCGTTTGCGCCTTTGAAGCCGGCGTTAACGCGAGCAGGGGCAAAAGGCATAATGACAAAACCATGACCGGGGGTTTGCCAAAACTCGAAGGTGGGTTCATGCCGGGATGGTCTACTGCTGCGCCAGCCGGCGTCGAGCGAAAAAATGCCTTCCGTGTTTTAGAGCTTCCGGGTTGCATCTTGTTTCCCGCCTGTTTAAAAATTCATTTATGAAAAATAACGTCTCACCGGAACGCATCATGCAATTTGCCTGGGGCTACGCGCCGACACTCATTATCGCGGCGGCAGTGCAACACGGCGTCTTTGATCTGCTCGATGAATCGCCGAAGACCATCCAGCAGCTCGCAAAAAAATCCGGCGCATCGGAACGCGGTTTGACCGCGATCGCTAATGCCCTCGTTGGGCTCAATTTTCTGTCGCGTAAAGGCAATCGCTACACTCTGACTCCCGAAAGCGCGGCGTTTCTTGTTTCCACACGCCCCGGATTTCTCGGAGCACTGTACCGGCACATGTCGTCGCAGATTATGCCGAAGTGGATGCAATTGGACCGCGTCGTTCGCACCGGAAAACCGGCGATGGCGGTGAACGAGCAAAAAACCGGAGCGGCATTTTTTGCGGAATTCGTCGAGGCGCTGTTCCCGATGGGTTACCACGCGGTTGTCGCGCTTGGCGAACATTTGAAGATCTCCAAAACCAAAACTCCCATTCGCGTACTCGATATCGCCGCCGGCTCGGGCGTTTGGGGGATCGCGCTGGCGGAACAATCACCGCTCGTGCGCATTTCGGCGGTGGACTGGCCGGAAGTGCTGAAAGTGACCAGGCGAGTTGCCAAACGCCACGGTGTCGCGGATCGCCTGGAAACGATTCCGGGCGACATCGGCAAAGTTGATTTCGGTTCGGGATATCAGATCGCGACGCTCGGGCATATTTTGCACAGCGAAGGCCGCGAGCGCAGCCGGCGATTGATCAACAAGGTTTTCAAAGCGCTTGCGGCCGGTGGCACGATTGTCATCGGCGAGTTTGTGCCGAACGACCAGCGCACCGGTCCCCCAAACGCGCTGATTTTCGCCGTCAACATGCTCGTGAATACCGAGCACGGCGATACGTTCACCTTCTCAGAAATGAGCCAGTGGCTGCGTGAAGCGGGATTTCGCAACCCACGCCAGTTGGACGTGGGCGGAGTGTCGCCGCTCATTCTCGCGAACAAGCCGTAAGCGGCAAAAAGATTGTATCGGATGGGATTCTGTGCGATTCTGGCACGGTGAACCAAGGCGCTTACATCTTACGCGAGAATACCGGGACTTCCGGCCTGATGGAGTCCGCCCGCGCTGCCGTCGAGGTGTTGGCGGACCATGATATTCCGCATTTGATTGTCGGTGGTCTTGCGGTTCAGGAGCACGGTTATCCACGCGTGACAATTGATGTGGACATCGTCGTGCCAGATGTTCTCGAAGCGGTGGAATTTCTCACCGCAAGCGTGACCGGGCCATTTTTCCGCGTGCCGGAAATCCAT
>DASXHY010000081.1:0-3026 GCA_036488095.1 Verrucomicrobiia bacterium
CACTTGCTGGAGGGTTTGCCCGATGCGGCTCTTGGGATAATCCGCGCCGTTTTCAGATTGAAAACGCGATGGGTCCGCCTTGCGCAGCATGTCAATGGCTTCAAATGTTTCCGTGCCTGTGCCGCGCAAAACTTTATCGACGGTTTGCGCGTAGAGCGCTTCAAAACTTCCCTGGACGCCATTGGACTGGCTCATCACGCGAAATTGTTTTACGTCAGCCAGTGCGATCGCTGGCGCGGTGCCTCGCAGGGTGAGCGGCAGATTCGGACCCATCGCCACGGCACGGAATGGCGTCGCGTCCCCCTCGGCAATGTTGCCTACGGTGCGGTTGAGCCAACCGTCGTCCGTGGATTTTACGCCGGGCGTGCCGGACTCCATAAAATCCTGCGCGTCGAAATGGGAGCGCGTAGTGTCAGGCGATCCGGCGGCGTGAACGATGGCGAGCTGCCCATTGTGAAAGAGCGGAGCGAGGGGCGCGAGGCTCGGATGCAGGCCGAAGAAACCGTCGAGGTCTACAGCGGTTCCTTCCGCGCCGGCGCGCGGCTGCGGGATGGCGATGCTGGGGCGGAGGCGATAATAGTTTGGTTCGCCGAAAGGCACGACGGTGTTCAGGCCGTCGGCCGCGCCGCGTTGGAAGAGGACAATTAATTTTTTCTTGTTGGGCATGGCTGTCGCGGCGACCGCGCGTTGCAGGAACGCTGGGATCGTGCTCAAGCCGATCATGGAGATGCCGCCGCCCTTGAGAAAAATGCGTCGCGAGATTTTCATTGTCGTGCTCCTTCCAACTGCAAATCTAGATATAGAACGGCGAATTACGAATAACGGAAAAACGACAGGCTGAAGCCTGTCCTACTCAACGGCGCTGGAACTCGGGCGATCCCAAAACCAAACCCGCGATTACCGGAACATTTATGGATTTTACAGGATCGTCCAGGCTGGCTTGCAGAATTTGCGGATCCTCCAACTGTTTTTCCAGAGTGTCGCGCGTTTGCTGCGTAGCGGGACCGCCCAGTAATAGCAGGATGGCGCGATCGAGTGTGACATGCGGATTTGCCGCCGTGTCGTTTCCGAATAATGATTCGGTATTCACCGTGACGCCGCGAATTTTGTTCGATGTGAGCGCGAGCGAAAAATTCATGCGCGTGAGCAGGGCTCCCGTATTTACCCAGGCGTCCGCCTGATCGGAATATCCGGTCGGAGGCTCGCACTGGTAGAGCGGCTGGCCGATGCGGCTGGTCCATTGCACTAGCATGAGTGGAATTTCCGATTGGCCGCCAACGGCTCGCGTGGCGGATGCAACCAGCTCCAAGGGCGTTTTGATCTTCGTGCGAATCGTTTCCTTGGCCCAGAATTCCGGCGAGTAAATCATCGTGCGCAAGACCTCGCGGATATCGCCGTCGGATTTCAAGAAGGTTTGCGCCATGCGGTCGACGAGCGCGGAGGGCGGATTGTCCGCCACAAACCGCTGCGCGAGTTCATAAGAAATGTGATACGCCGTGTGCGGATCGCGCGCCAGGATGTCCAGCACCTGTTCGCCGTCGCGCATGCCGCCCGCGTGAATTTCATGGCCCAGCACGGTTTTCACGCTGTTGTCATGAAGGCGGTCGTCAAAGAAAAATTCCGCTTCGCGGCGCGGCTGTTTGATCGTCCATCCGGTAAACGCTTTGGCCACGTTAATTACGTCGTCTTGCGTGTAGCCGCCGTCGACGCCGAGCGTATGCAGTTCCATCAGCTCGCGTCCGTAATTTTCGTTCAGGCCGCGCTCCTGTTTTTGCTTGGCCTGGGCGTTTGCATCCGGATTATTCGGATCGCCAGCGGGCATCGGGCTTTGCTGCGGGAACCGCGGCCTGCCGAACGCGCCACCGCGCATCTGGCGACGCGTCTGCATTTCCTGCTGCATTTTTTGCCAGGCCACGGGGTCGGCAGAAAGCCAGTTGTCCAGAAAAAACAACATCGCCGGGCTTTTCGCCGTCGCGCCGAGCAGGTCGCGAAACTTTCCCATCGCGTAAGGACGAATCGCGTCGCGCTCATATTCTGTGATGAGCCAGCGGTCGGCGCCTTTGGCGGCGAACACGTTGAAGTGGTTGTACCAGAAATCCACCATCATTTCCTGAAGCTGGCGCTCGCTGTACACGGCCCGCGTCATTTTAGCCATGGACAATTCCGCGACAATTCGCTGCGGCAGTTTGACCTGCTCGAAGTTCAACATGCGATTACCGAAACCGCCTTGGCCTTTTCCCTCGCCTTTGCCTTTTGCGGGATTCGCATTCAGATCGTTGTCGACCGCATCGAAATCGGGCATGTGCAGCGCGTCGGCCTTTTGCATGTCGGTTTGCACAGGCGCCATCGACGGGTCGCCCGGAGCGGAACCTTGCATCGCACCGCGCATGCGTTCCTGCTGCTCCTTGCGGTATTCCTCCACCGTAATTCCCTCACGGCGCGCCGCGACTTTGGGCTCCGGAAATTCGTCCAATAATTTTGCGGAAGACATTTTTAGGGTGGGAAAGCGGTTCAGTCTCGCATCGAGGGCCGAATCATCAATCAAGTCCGGGTGCAGTTGGGCATAGATCCATTTCTGCAAGCCCATTTCTTTCACGCGTTCCACGTCGCCGGGGCGTGGTCCAAAACCGAGACGGTTGAGCGCCTGCAGAATGGCTTCATCATCGGTAAGACCTTCCATGGGCAAGCCCTTTTTCACTCTTGACGATTCCTGGAATTTGGTTTCGGCGCCCCTTTTATCTTTTGCCGCCAGAAGTAACGGGGCGCTAACGGTGGCCGCAGCCAGAATAAATAGAGCGATCATTACGGAGAGCGAAGCGCGGCTTCCTGGGCGCATGGTTTCGGTGCGGGCAATTCGTTTTTGCATATCAGGTTCTCCCCCTACGGGAGTCTGCGCGGTTGGGAGTGCAAGTTCACGGTATCTAACTCGCGCACTCAGTGTAACCCGGCGAAAATAAAAAAGTTGCGGGGCGGAATGCGGGGGTTGCTCAGACAGTACGCGGCACGGAAAGCTGCCAACGCTGAAC
>DASXHY010000093.1:0-9731 GCA_036488095.1 Verrucomicrobiia bacterium
CCACATACTTCTCGATCACATAAAACGCGAAGTAATAAAACCGGCAAAAGCACCAGATCGAAATCGCCAGCAACACGCCCGTCTTGACCGTCGGCTGCTCGAGCACCAACAACACCGCCGCCATCACACCGACCACGAGAAATAAAATTCCTTTCAGTTTAATCCAACGCGCATCAGTCAAGTCTTTCATCCTGCCGCGACTTGTATAGGCGAAACGCCGCGATGTCAAAGGTCCGGTAAGACCAAAATTTCTCAGCGTGATGACTCTTGAAGATAATAACAGAGGGTGATTAGCATAGGAGCAATGATCGACAATCCGGCCTTAAACCGATACATGCTCGCCAGCGCCTCCACCCGCGACTACGACACATCGTGCAAACTTTGGCGCTATTTAACTTTTGATAAATTCGCTTGGCTTCTGGAGAAATCGAAGCTGTGGCACACTCGACTCGATTATTTAGGCGACCGGTTTGAAGGCTCATTCACCAAAGCTTACGTACAGAAGCGTGACGCCGGCAAACTGCCAAGTTATTTGCAAACCGGGCTTCCAACAGAAATCGAGAAAGCTAGTAACAAATCAGTGCCTTATACTCACTTCGCTACGTGTTGGCATGCTTCCTCTTATGAGTCACCGGCCATGTGGAAACTATATTCCTCGGAACAAGCCGGTGTTGCCATCGTCTCCACTCCGCTACGCATGCATGCGTCGGTGGATTTAGCCCCATACGGACAGGGAATTCTTAGCCCTGTTGAGTACCAAGATTCCCTCATAGACGATATGCTCCTGCGTCCCATCTCAAAGGGCTTTGGCCGGCATGCACATCCAGCACTTTTGAAACATAAGGCGTTTGAACATGAAAACGAAGTTAGAGGGTTGATCGAGTGGACAGACCATTCCAGAATGCCAAGCGAACTTTCGACAGCCTCTTTCGCCGAGGCATTTCGAGCGGCCAACCCGCCAGGCATCGGCGCGGGTGTCGATTTGAAAAATTTAATCGAGGAAATCTATATCAGTCCTCTGGCTCCATGTTATTTCAGGGAGGTCATTGAGATTATGGCAGGGCGGCATGGATTAGCTGATCGTATTCGAGTATCGACTCTGCTCGGTGATCCCGTGTGCTGAATCCCGTTCTCGACTCGCGTGACCCAAAAATGAAAACATCCGAACTTCCATCCCGTTTACTTCCGAAGCTTTATTGCGATTTGAATTCGTGCGGGTTGAGCGGTGAGCCAGACGACAATTGCTTTTATGCACTCGATCGCGAGCAACTCGCCACGATGCACCCGACCGCCGGTATGAGAGTCTTTATTTGGGATTGGAGTGATTCAGAATTATTTATCGGCCGGGAAGCTTCGCTTGAACAATTCGGCGAAAACTGGAGGGCGAGGCCGATTGACGAAATATGGCATGAAGCAAAACCAGATGAGACCTTCACAAATCTCTCCTAACAAAACCGTTCAAGGAACAGCAAACTAAAACGTGATTGCCGCCAGCGGATTGCCCGAAGTTAAGAATAAAATGCCCTTTGTTTCCTTCGTTTGCTTCTGTTAATCAGGTTTTTCTCCGCTTCCTCCGCTCCCTCCTGTTAATTTCCTTCCCAAATTCGTGTTCCTTCGTGTCCATTCGTGGTTCAACAAACATTTTATTGGTCTTCACCTCCGTCATACCGTATAGAACTGAACTCGTTTACCGATATGTCTACAGAATCATTGCCAACTGTCTTACTAAAACCGGGTGAAGCCGATCGCATCGTCGCCGGTCATCCGTGGGTTTATCACAGCTCCATCCTCCGCATGACCGCGCAGGCCGGCGATGGCGAACTCGCCCAGGTCAAAGATCATCGCCAGCGTTTTCTCGGCGTCGGTTTTTTCAATTCAAAATCCAAAATCCACATCCGCGTCCTCTCGCCCGAACGCATCGAAATCAACGAAGCCTTCTTCGAGCAACGCATTCGCGAAGCCCTCACCGTCCGAAAACGCCATCTGCCCAACGCCACCTCCTTCCGCGTCGTCAACGCCGAAAGCGATTTTCTCAGTGGCCTCATCATCGATAAATACGAAGACGTGCTCGTCGTGCAAATCTCCGCCCTCGGCATGGACAAACGGAAGCCGCACATCGTGGCCGCACTGCAAAAGATTTTTTCGCCGCACGCGATCGTCGAACGCAGCGACGTCGCCTCCCGCCGCTTCGAAGGCTTGACCGAATCCAACGGCGTCCTCGCCGGCGAATTCACCGGCCCGATCACCATCCAATTAAACGGCCTGAAATTCGAAACCGACCTGGTGGCCGGCCACAAAACCGGCCTCTATCTCGATCAACAGGTCAATTACGAAATCGTTTCGCATTTCGCCAAAGACGCGCAAGTGTTGGATTGCTTCAGCTTTCTCGGCGGCTTCGGTTTGCACGCCGCCCGAGCGGGAGCCGCTCATGTCCACATGCTCGACCAAAGCGCCGATGCCATCGCCGCCTCCAAACGAAACGCCGAAGCCAATGGCCTGGCGAATAAATGCTCCTTCGAGACCACCAACGTATTCGATTGGCTCAAAGCACAAACAAAGACCGCCCCCAGCGAAAAACTACTCCCGAAATTCGACACTATCATTCTCGACCCGCCGTCGTTCACCCGCAATCGTGCCTCCGTGCCCGACGCCTTGCGCGGCTACAAGGAAATCCACCTGCGCGCGCTTAAATTGCTCAGGCCCGGCGGCACCCTCGCCACCTTTTGCTGCTCGCACCACGTGGACGCCAGCCTCTTCCAGGACACCGTCCTTTCCGCCGCCTTCGACGCTCACAAAGTTCTCCGCCGCGTCGCCACCTATTCTCAATCCCCCGACCACCCCATCATCCCCATGATCCCCGAAACCGAATACCTCAAAGGCTTCGCGTACGAACTCGTGAGATGAAAACCCGAAATTTTAACGGGCGGAAACGAAAGTCAACGGAGGTTAAAAAGCGTGTTGGTCGATCGGGCAAAAAAAGCCACAGGCGCTGACGCAAGCCACATCACGAAAATATTTCCGCGAGGTTTTGGACTGCGGCGGCCCTCCTCCGCTTTGTTAACTTCTTTCCCTTCTGTTCAAACCCAGCCGTCAGTTCTTTCCAATCTGCGTTTATCTGCGTTCATCTGCGGTTAAAAAATTCGCGTCCCTTCGCGTAATTCGTGTAAAACCCTTCACCCCATGGCGAGCCATAGGCCACCGAAGGCTGCTCTGCTGCCTCCGCTTCTCCTGTAAATCCGTCTCCCAATCCGTGTTCATCCGTCCCGCCATGGCGGGATCCACGGTTAAAACCCGTCCCTTCCTTACCTTCGTTCCCTTCTGTTCAAAATCTGCGTTCCCTTATTTCGTCAACAACTCCCGCTGCCAATTCATCAACTCCGGGGCATATTTCTCCCAATTGCGCGCCAAATCCGACAGCGTGCCCCGACTCGCAATCAACGTCGGATCAATCCCCAATTTCTGCGCGTGCGCATCCCGATGCTTCTGCAATTCCAAAAAACGCTTCCGCTCCGCATCCGTGGGCCGATGATTCGTGCGTTGCAAAATCTTCGGCAATTTTTCCGCTGAAATCTCCACACCGGCCGCTATCGCTTTGGCAAGGCCCGCGCGACGCCGCTCGGACATGTTTCGCGGCAGGAGCGGGTCAATTGGCCGCTGCGTGGCCACCGCCGCAGCCAGGTCCACCAGCGCATCATGGCTCATGACAAAAAACGGCGGCCGATTGGCGGCGATGGCCTCCGTCTCGCGCCACTGCCAAAGCTCGCGCAGAACCCCAAGCGCGGGCCGTCCGAGCAAATGACTCCCCTTGATTCGCCACACGGCATCCATATCCACCGGCTCCGGCCGCGTGCACTCCGCGATCAGCCGGGCGCACGATTCCTGGTGCCACGCCAGCCGGCCTTTCCCCTCCAGCCCAGCGCGCAGTTGATCCGCGAGCGGCTTCAAATAATGCGTGTCGTTGCGCGCGTAAGTTTCCATGCGCTCCGTCAGTGGACGCAACGCCCAATTCGCCTTTTGCGGCCCCTTCTCGAGCTTCACGCCGAGAAATTTTTCAACCAGCGTGCTGTAACCAAATTGAGTTTCGCCGATCAATCGCGACGCCAGCATCGTGTCAAAAATGGCCGAGGGCGTGAACTCATGATGCTTTTCCAACAGGCGCAAATCATAATCCGCCCCGTGCATGATCAATTCGTGTCCGGAAAGCGCGTCGAGCACCGGATCAAGATTTATTCCCGAGAGCGGATCGACCAGCACGTCCCCCGCGACCGTGCTGATTTGAATCAGGCAAACCTTTTCGGGATAAGCATGAAGGCTGTCCGCTTCCGTATCCACCGCCACCCAGGATGCCGCGTGGAGTTGGGGAAGGAACGCGGCGAGCTTTTGTTCCGTATCAATCACCCAAGCAATATATGCGGGCAGGGCATCGTGTGCCAAGCATCACGTGCGACAGTGCGGAAAAAATTTTGCGAAGCCTTGTATTGCGTTCGCGAATCGCTTTCAAAAATTCCAGGGCTGAAAGCCCGCCATGTGATAGCCTGGGCTGAAGCGAGCAGCGAGCGCAGGCCCAGGACTTGTCATCGCCCATTCGCCCGAGGCCTGAAGGGCCGAAACATACTGAACATGATTTGTCCGACACCACACCAGAAAGAAAAGGGCCGCGCTGGTCGGAATCCCGGCACCGGATGGAGGAATGACCATCCTACGGCACGTTGCGCCGTTCTTGCCCCCGCCGTTGATTCAGCGTAAGATGCTTACCATGAATTTAGCCGCTGCATTTTCCGATTCAGTGCAGAAGCATTCCGAGAAAACCGCCCTCTTCTGGGGCGACGCCAAATTCACTTATTCCGAACTCTCGAGCCGCAGCCTGTTCGTCTCGGGAATTCTTCGCCGTCAATTCAACGTCTCCCCCGGCGACCGCGTGGCGTTGTGGCTCAAAAATTGCCCCGAATTCATCCCCGCATTGTTCGGCATCCTGCAAAGCGGCGCCGTCGTCGTCCCCATCAACAATTTCCTCAAGCCGGACGAAGTCGCCTATATTTTGAACGACGCCGGAATCGACGTCGTCATCACCGACAGCGAACTCAGCGCCCATTTTCAAACGCTCAAGACCAAGCGTCCCGCGCTTAAATTGATGAACGCGGAAAATGTCCTCGCCTCCTTTCCCGTTCCCCCGGGCGGCATGAGGTTCGATACCGAGCTGCTCAAAAACCCCACCCGCCAGGAATCCGACCTCGCGGTTTTGATCTACACCTCCGGCACCACCGGCCGCCCCAAAGGCGCGATGCTCTCGCACGGCAATCTCCTGCACAACGTCGACAGTTGCCGGCTCGTCCTTCAAACCGTCCAGGAGGACCGCTTCGCCGTGCTGCTGCCGATGTTCCACAGCTACATGCTCACCGTCGGCATCCTCCTGCCGCTCTTCGTCGGCGGCTCAATCGTCATAGTCAAGTCATTGCACCCCGCGCGCAACGTCATCCAGGAAATTTTCACCAAACGCCCCACCATCCTCCCGGCGTTCCCGCAATTTTATCGCAGCCTCGTGAACGCCGAAATGCCCGGCAAACTCCCCCTGCGCATTTGCATCAGCGGCTCCGCCCCATTGCCGGGCCAGGTCCTGCGCGAATTTGAATCCCGCTTTCAAATCCCCCTCATCGAGGGCTACGGCCTCAGCGAAGCCAGCCCGGTCGTGTCCAAAAATCCCCTCGATGGCACGCACAAGCCTGGCTCCGTCGGCGTCCCGATTCCGAATGTCGAGATGAGCATCCAGGATGACGATGGCCAATTGCTCGGCGCCCGTGCCGTCGGAGAAATTTGCGTGCGCGGCGGCAATGTAATGATGGGTTACTGGAACCAGATCGAAGAAACCGCCAAAGTCTTCCGCGACGGCTGGCTCTTGACCGGCGACGTCGGCTATCGCGATGAAGACGGCTACTACTACATCACCGACCGCAAAAAAGACATGCTCCTGGTAAACGGCAACAACGTCTACCCGCGCGAGATTGAAGAAGTGATTTACCAATTTCCAAACGTGAAAGAAACCGCCGTCGTCGGCCAGCCGGATGCGCGCCGCGGCGAGCAACCAGTCGCGTTTGTGGTGCCGACCGACGGCTCGCGCGTGGACGAAACTGCCCTGCTGAAATTCATCCGCGAAAAACTGGCGGACTACAAAGTCCCGCGCCAAATCATCATCTCCCCCGCCCTGCCCCGCAACGCCACCGGCAAAATTTTGAAGACGGAATTGAGGAAACAGTTGGGGGCGAAGTAGAGCGTCCCGGACACCTCAAGTGTCGGCCACGCAGATATCTACGATCATCACACATTTAACCGGATGATCGACCCAATACGTTACTGCATAATCGCCGACGATTTTAATTTGCAGCGACCGCAAAGAATCGTCTTTTTCCGTGAAATCTCCTTCAAGAAAAGGATCTTCGGCGAGGGAACGGACGAATTTCAATATTCGCTGGCCTTGGTTACCCCGTTTAGGAATCGCCCCTAACAGTTCAAAATGCAAATAGACCGCGTAACGCGTGTCCATGAGAGATTAGTTTTTTTTAAGACGTCTCTCAAGCTCGTCGGGAGTCAACCAATGTGACGAGTCCTTGTCGGCGAGCCTTCGTTGAATTGTCGCTTGATACTCTGGATCAGACTTACGGCGAAGTTGAAATAAAAACGCGGCAACTTCCGCCTGTTCTGGCGCGGAAAGCGAAGCGATCTCTTTTTTCAATTCCTTAACGCTCACAAGATATCTTTAACCCGCTGAAAACCGGCTCGCAAGTATTTAAATCTTGTCCCAAAAAAGAGAGTTACACCTTGTCGCCATCCGTCAAATAATCTAGCTTGAATCCATGATTTCGCTCGTGGCGCAAAAACGAAATGAGCTGTCGTCGCTCTGCCGGCAGTTCAAAGTGCGCCGGCTTGATTTGTTTGGTTCGGCTGCGAAGGACAAATTTAACGAGACATCGAGCGACTTGGATTTCCTTGTTTCATTCTCCGCACAGGAACCGGACGAATACACACGCTGCTATTTCAGTCTCGCTCAGGCGTTGGAAAAACTTTTCCATCGCAACGTGGATTTGATTACTGAACGCTCCGTCCGCAATCCCTATTTTCGTCAAGTCATCGAGCAGACCCGCGAGCCGGTCTATGGAGCTTGAAGCAAAAAAGCTGCTGCTGGACGTCTCGACCTCCTGCGAAGCGATTCAAGAGTTCACCACTGGCAAATCCTTTTCCGATTACGAACAAAGCCGCTTGCTGCGTTCCGCGACGGAACGGGAATTTGAAGTCATTGGTGAAGCGCTCGCCAGGTTGCGCAAGCTGAACCCGAATGTGGCCGGGCAAATCACTTCGCTGGATGCAATCATCGCCTTTCGCAATCGCATCATTCATGGCTACGACTCCGTCGATGATGTGATTGTTTGGAACACGATTCAAACGCACGTCCCCGTCTTGCTTACGGAGGCCAAAGTATTATTGGCTTAAAACAAAAAAAAGGCGCCCTCGCGGACGCCTTTTCGTGTTATTGAAATTTAATCCTTAGACGCTCTCGCCCACCTGGAAACGCACAAATCGGCGGATGCTGATTTCGTCCCCGAGCTGTTTGCTCACTTGCGCCACGTGCTCTTTCACACTGATTTCGGAATTCTTCTTCACGAAACCTTGCTCAAGCAGGCAGTAGGTCTGATAAAACTTATCCAACATGCCCGCAACAATTTTTTCAATCGCCTGTGCCGGCTTGCCTTTCAGGCGGTCCGATTGCGCCGCGATTTCGCGTTCCTTGGCCACCACGTCGGCCGGCACTTCATCGCGCGAAACCGCGTTCGGATGTCCGGCGGCGATTTGCAGCGTAATGTCCTTCACGAGCTGCTTGAAATCATCACTGGCCACCGTGCTTTCCTTGCCCGCCCCCACTTCCACCAGCACGCCGACTTTCGCGCCGGTGTGAATATAAGCCGCGATCAATCCATTGCCGCTGACTTCCATGCGCGCGTGCCGCGTGATTTTGATGTTCTCGCGAATCTTCGCCACCTGGTCCACGCGTTCAGCTTCAAAGTCCGCCTTCGGATCCGCGGCCAGCCTTTTGGCCACGCTGTCCGCCCACGCGCGAAACGCTTCATTGCGCGCCACAAAGTCCGTCTGGCAATTCACCTCCACCAGCACGCCTTGTCGGCCGCCGGGTGAAATGTATTGCGCGATCAACCCCTCACGCGCTTCCTTCGCGCCTTTGTTCGTGGCCGTCGCGGCGCCCTTTTTGCGCAGCAACGTCATCGCGGCTTCCATGTCGCCGTTCGTATCCGACAACGCCTTCTTGCAGTCCATCATGCCCGCGCCGCTCATTTCGCGGAGCTTGGCAACCATTGCAGCAGTAATTTCCATAAATTAGTTTCGAGTTGCGGGTTTTGGGTTTCGAGTCGGTGAGAATCCAGATTTCGCGTTCGTTACGAACTCGAAACCCGAAACTCAAAACCCGAAACTTCCTTGTTCCTTATTCCGGCGAGCTTTCCGGAGTCGACGGATCATCGCCCGCGGCGACTTCCACGGCCTGGGCGGAATCAAATTTTTCAGTGGCCTCGGTCGATTCCTCGGCTTGTTTGCGGCGGCCATATTTGGCCTCGTACTCGCCGCGAGCCTGCGTAATCACCGAAGCAATCGTCGCCAAAATCATGCGCACCGAACGAATCGCGTCGTCGTTGCCCGCGATCGGATAATTCACGAGGTCCGGATCGCAATTCGTATCCACGATCGCCACCACCGGGATTTTGAGCTTGCGCGCTTCGGCCACGGCGTTGTGCTCGCGCTTGATGTCCACCACGAACATCGCGCCCGGATATTTATCCATCGCGCGGATGCCGTCGAAATACTTCACCTGGCGCGCGGCCTCGCGGCGAATCATCGATTGCTCCTGCTTCACGTAATTATTGATGCTGCCGTCGGATTCCATCTTTTCAATCTGCTTCATCCGGGCGATGGAGCGCTTGATGGTCTGAAAATTCGTCAACGTACCGCCGAGCCAGCGTTCGGTGACCCAAAATTGTCCGCTTTCCTTCGCGGTTTCCTTGATGGCCTGTTGAGCCTGCTTCTTGGTGCCGACGAACAGCACGCGCTGGCCTTTTCGCACGGTGTCAGCCAGAAAATCGCACGCCGCTTCAAGCTGGCCGAGCGTCTTGCTGAGGTCGATGATATGGATGCCATTGCGGGCATCGAAGATAAACGGTTTCATCTTGGGATTCCACCGTTTCGTCTGGTGCCCGAAATGAACGCCAGACTCCAACAATTCCTTAACGCCAATACTAATCACAATATTTCCTTTGGTTGAAACTCTGTTTGTAGCGTCGCTCTATGAGCGTCGCTGAATTCCAGAGCATCCCGCGGAACACGGGATTGATTTCGATGTTTTTGTGGTCCCCTGCCCTCACACGAGCGCAGGAATTTGAGACCGTTTCCCTCTACCGGCCATGCCGGAAAGGCCCAACAAACTAGCAAAGAACAGCCCGAAGGCAACTGCTATTTCGAGATACTTGCGTAGCGCAGGTTGCCAACCTGCTGTGTCGCCGACTGCCAGTCGGCTGAGCGCAATTGAATCCAGCGGCCACCGGAAACCGAAGATTCTACAAAGCAATTTGACACCCGCGTTATAAAGGCCAGGACGAAAGGAGGGAAGAAAGAGCGAATGGAAAAAGGAACACACGCGCAATTTTCTGGCCATGCCCTCATCAAGCAAACGCGCCCCC
>DASXHY010000094.1:0-5741 GCA_036488095.1 Verrucomicrobiia bacterium
TTCCGCCATTGCTGGGCTTCCCTCACAGATTTTTGCCCGGCAAACACCGGCACGTTGATCCCGTTCGAGGTGGCTTTGGCGCGGCAGAGCGGCGAGCAAACGTAACCGAACAATTCCATGCATTTCGGGCAAATCGGTTTGCGACAGACAAAACAGCGTTCGAAAGCGAATTCGCCCTGGTGTTTGGAGCAGGGTTGCGGGTCATCGGCTCCGCCGCCGGGTTGGGGCGCGGTTTCGACGGCGGTCCCGTGCGAGGCGGTGGAGGCGGAACGTGAGAGGGCCAATTTCGCCGGAGCGGGCGCGTGCAGCGAAGTGGTCTCGACGCGTTTGCGGGCGGCCGGAGCGGCGGGTATGGCTTGCGCGACAGGGGCCGATGCGATGGGTATGGCTTGCGCGACGGGAACGGACGCGGCGGGTTGGGAAAGGCCGAGTTCCTGGCGGATCAGTTCATTGATGGGTCCGGACAAATCGACGTTGCATTCCGGGCAGACGAAGCGCACCGGATCGCGGGCCATTTCCGGCGTCACATCGATGGAATATTTGGCTCCGCATGGGCACTGAACTTTCATAACATCTCAGGGTTTGGGGTTTAATAGGGTGACGGACGGCGCGAGGTTCAAGGAAATGGGCGCGTTGTCACCGCTGGAAATCACTCCGCCGCTGCACGTCAGGAAATTGCCGCCGCCCTTGCCGTGGTTATTTCCCGGCGGTTGGCCGGTGGTGGAAAAGACGGTGTCCCCGGCGTTTTTTGAAAGCGCATTCACCTGCTTGTCCGACATCAGGGCGCTGTCGCCGTCGGTGGAGCGGCGGCCCATATAATAGGCGTAGCTGGTTTTCCAATCGCGGGAAGACTTACCGGCCGGCGGTGGAGTATCACCGCTGGACGGGCAGAGAAACGCCGACGTATCGGAGGTATAATGCGGCACCAGGAGCGCGAGAGCATCTTCGGAAGTGACGGCGTTGGTGTTCACGGGATATTTCCCGGCATTGTCGCGCGCATAAATCTCCATCGCGAGATAAATTTTTTCGAGATTTTGCTGGCAGGCGGCAATGCCGAGGTCGCGCTTGGACGGGCCGTGGTCCCAATAGAGCACGGTGAGGATGAGCACCACGGCCAGGACGACCAGAAGTTCGATCAACGAAAAGGCGGCGCTGGTGGACACCCGACAATGGAGCTGGCGTGGCTCCTGCATGCATATTCTATAGCCTGAAACACCGGGTGGTTGCAATGGCGAATGCGGAATCCAAATTTGAACAGGAGCAAGCAGAGATAGCAGAGGTGGGACCGGAGTATCCCCAGGTTTTGAGTTTTTAATCCGCGTGATCCGCGGTTCCCCTCCGCTTTACTCTGCTTCGTCCGTTTTCGCGTGTTAAAAATTGGGCGTCCCCGGACAAAAATACCGTTTCCGAGGAGAGCCATGGCACTTTTGTGGGGGAAAGACCGAATCGCGATTCGTTGAAATCAACTGTAAGTTGCAGCATGAAACCCAGGCACGAGTCTCATATCATGGAGTCAGTGAACCCCCCCCGAGCGATTTCTTTTGATCTCAAAGACGATGGTTCCATTCCCAACAGCAAATTACCGCTTTTGATTTACCAGGGAGCCATCAAGCCGAGTCCGCGCGACCCGGCGTCGATTTTTGAACAATTGTTTGCCGGGAACAATTGGATGGGAAGCTGGCGCGACGGAATTTACACCTATCATCATTACCACAGCACCACGCACGAGGTGCTGGGCGTGTATGCCGGTTCCGCCACGGTCAAGTTCGGCGGCGACAAAGGCATCAAACAAAAACTTACCGCGGGCGATGTGGTCATTATACCCGCCGGTGTGGCGCACAAGAATCTGGGAGCGAGCAGTGATTTTGGCGTGGTGGGCGCCTATCCGGGGGGAGCCGATTGGGACATGAATTATGGCCAGCCCAAAGAGCGTCCGCAGGCGGATGAAAATATCGCGCGCGTTCCGATGCCGGAGTTGGATCCGGTTTACGGCACGGGCGGTCCGTTGCACGAGAACTGGGGGAGATAGTAATCACTTGGGACGAGATAGATGGGACCGATTCAGTGGGGGAGCGCGCCCGCCTCGGGCGGTTCGGCGCGCCTCGCGCCGAACATCTGCGGCGTGGGAAGGCACTGAGCGGTGGGATGATTTAACGCCTTAAAGTGAGCCGCGAGGCGCGACTCACTGCGCCCGAGGCGGGCGCGGTCCCCAAGGACAATGGTTTATCATTCCCCGGCCAGAAAGCCGCGCGCGATTTGATTGAAGGCTTCGATCTGGCGGGCTTGCCATTTTTCGTCCCGGCCCAATTCGCGAGCCAATATTTCGGCGACGCGAGGCGCCATGCGAATGGCCGCTTTGGCGTTGAGAAACAATGCTCGCGTGCGACGGGCAAGGATGTCTTCTACGGTGCGGGCCATTTCTGCCCGCGCTGCCCACATCACTTCCGCTTCCATGCAGGACAATTGCGTATCCAATGGACGAGAGAGAGTCGCGTCGTCAGCAATGAGTTTGCGAATCGCCGGGGCATCGGAGCCGTAAAATGACAGCGTCCCAAATTCCGAAGCGTTCGAGTGATGGCCGTGAATTTTCAAAGTGCGGGTCTGGCACGGTTTGTCCGGCAAATCGGCGAGGATGGCGGCTTGATCGACGCAGCCTTGCGCCATGTTGCGGTAGGTCGTCCATTTGCCGCCGGTGATGCTCAACAGCCCGCTCTTATCGATGTGAATGGTGTGGTCGCGCGAGAGCGCGGCGGTGTTAGAGCCGCCGTTTGATTTTACCAGCGGGCGTATGCCGGCAAAGACGCTCAGGATGTCGGAGCGCGACGGTTTCTTGGCGAGATAAAGCCGGGCGGTTTCCAGGATAAATTCGATTTCAGCATCCAGCGCGACGGGTTCCAGCGAACTCTCGTTCAAGGGCGTGTCGGTCGTGCCCACCAAGGTGTGGCCGTGCCACGGAATAGCGAACATGACGCGGCCGTCCCTGGTGTGCGGCACGAGGATGGCGTTCGTGCCGGGCAGAAACGAACGGTCGAACACGAGATGCGCGCCCTGGCTTGGCGCGATGATTTGTTTCGCGTCCGGCTCAGCCAGGCGCCGCACGGAATCCGTGAATGCGCCGGTGGCGTTGACGACAACTTTCGCCTGCGCGCTGAATGCTTCGCCGGTTTCGATGTCTTGCCAGGCCACGCCGTTGACGAGGCCGTCGCCGCTTTTTTGCAGCGCGGTGACTTTGGCATAATTCAGCAACGTGGCGCCGTGTTCGGCCGCCGTGGCGATCAGGTTGATGAGCAACCGCGCGTCATCGAACTGGCCGTCGTAATAAACCACGCCGCCGGTGAGGCCGTCGGGATTGACGTTGGGCAGGCGTTCGAGCGTTTCCTTGCGGGAAATTTTTTTCGATTTGCCGAAACCATATTTGCCGGCGAGCAATTCGTAGACTTTGAGGCCGATGCCGTAGAAGGGACCTTCCCACCAGGCGTAACTGGGGACGATGCACGCCAGTTCGCTGACGAGGTGCGGCGCGTTCTGGCGCAGAATGCCCCGCTCCTTCAACGCTTCCATCACGAGCGAGACATTTCCCTGTTCGAGATAGCGCACGCCGCCGTGCACCAGCTTGGTGCTGCGGCTGGAGGTGCCTTTGCCGAAATCGTGTTGCTCGAGCAGCAGCGTGGCATAACCGCGCGTGGCGGCATCCACGGCCACGCCCGCGCCGGTTGCGCCGCCGCCGACAATGATCATGTCCCAGGGTTGGGAGCGTTCCCGCGCCTGTTTCAACATGCCGTCGCGTTTCATGGTGAGTGGAGGGCGCTGATGCTATTTTTTGGAGGACGTTTTCCGTTTCCCTTTCGCCGGCGCGGACACGGCCCAATCTTTGGCGCGTTGAAGGGCGGAATTCCAGCGCGAACGCAATTCGTCCACTTGTGAACGGGGCATCTTCGGTTCAAAAATTTTCTCGACCCGCCACTGTTTGGAAATGCTTGCGAGATTTTTCCAATAACCGACGGCGAGACCCGCGAGATAGGCCGCGCCGAGCGCCGTGGTTTCCGTCACGGCGGGGCGAATGACGGGAATCTGCAACAGGTCCGCCTGGAATTGCATCATGAACGCGCTGTGGCTCGCGCCGCCATCGACGCGCAATTCTTTCAGCGGTTTGCCGGTGTCCGCGTGCATGGCGTCGATCAGGTCGGCGACCTGGAAGGCGACGCCTTCGAGCGCGGCGCGCGCGATATGCGCGGCGGAAGTGTCGCGCGTGATGCCGATGATGGCGCCGCGCGCGTAAGGGTCCCAATGCGGCGCGCCCAGGCCGGTGAACGCCGGGACGAGATAAACGCCGCCGTTGTCGGGGGTGGAGTTGGCCAGAAGATTGACCTCATCGGCAGAACGGACCAATTGCAAACCTTCGCGCAGCCACTGCACCACGGCGCCGCCGATGAACACGCTGCCTTCCAGCGCGAACTCGCGTTTTTTACCGATCTGGCATGCGGCGCTGGTCAGTAGACGATTACGAGACGTGATTGGTTTGGAACCGAGATTTTGCAGGAGGAAACATCCGGTGCCGTACGTGTTCTTGGCCTGGCCGGGATGAACGCACATCTGGCCGAACAGGGCGGACTGTTGATCGCCGGCGACTCCGGCGATGAGCACTTTCTGCAAACCGAGGGACGTGCTGACTTCACCGTAGACTTCGCTCGACGTGCGGACTTCGGGGAGCAACGCGGCGGGAATGCGGAAGAGCTTGAGCAGTTCGTTGTCCCACTGGCCGGTGTGAATATTGTAGAGCAGCGTGCGCGAGGCGTTGCTCGGGTCGGTCACGTGAACATGGTGGCCGCTGGTCAATTTCCAAATCAACCAGGTGTCGATTGTGCCGAAAAGAAGATCGCCGGCCTCGGCCCGCGCCCGCGCGCCGGGAACATGGTCGAGAATCCAGGCAATCTTGGTGGCCGAAAAATATGCGTCCAACAACAACCCGGTGCGTTTGTTTATCCGGGGGTTGTGACCGGCGGCGCGGAGTTCGTCGCAGGCTTCGGCCGTCCGCCGATCCTGCCAGACGATGGCGTTATAAACTGCGTCGCCGGTTTTGCGGTCCCACACGACGGTGGTTTCGCGCTGGTTGGTGATGCCGAGGCTGGCGATATCGCCGGGGCGAATGCGAGCGCGGCCCAGCGCTTCGACGGCCACGGAGAGTTGAGTGAACCAGATTTCCTGCGGGTCCTGTTCCACCCAGCCGGGCTGGGGGAAGATCTGGCGAATTTCCTTTTGAGCCACCGCGCGCACCTGGCCTTCGGCATCGAAAACGATGGCGCGCACGCTGGTGGTCCCGGCATCGAGGGAAAGTATGTAGCGCATGCGATACAGTTCAAAATTTCCAATTTTCAGTTTTTAATTTCGAAAAACTGAGAACTCATTCCTGGTAATGGAGCTTAGGGAGAGTTTTCGATTCTGAAAACCTGAAACTTGCTGAGACTGGCGCTTCGCGCACAGCGGCGCTTCGTCATTTATGAGATGTTTTAGGCCATATGGCCTATTGAGAGATGTCGCACTTCTAATAGCATTGTTACATCCAATATTTCCGCCGTTTATAGAGCCCAGCCAATTCATGCAACATTTCGGTCACAAAACTCGATGCTGAGTTGGTGTGAATTGCAGAACAACCCCTAAACCAAAAACGAATCCGTTATGAACGTATCAGAACCGATCGCACCCCTTAACTCCCATTCTCGCTCGATTGCGGCAGCGCGGGG
>DASXHY010000098.1:0-2433 GCA_036488095.1 Verrucomicrobiia bacterium
GCACTCTGCCCGCCGTCACGAATTCCATTTTGTTCAACACCAACAATGCCGACGCCGTCCTGTCCGCCATGCAGATTTTTCCGGTGACAAACCCATGGAACGAGGACATCTCGCGCCGCCCACTGTTGCCAAATTCCGACGCCATGATTTCACAGATTAATTCGAATGTAGGCGCGTCGCATCGCGTCCTCGAATTGTTCCAGGAAATGAATTTCGTCCTCGTGCCCGACATTCAGCCCCTCGTCTCAAACAAATTCGTCACCTATCCCGGCGATTCGGATTTGAACGGAGGCAAGTCGCCTTACGGTTTGTATCCCACGCCAACGAACCTCCCGATCGAGGAATGGCCGACCGGGACCGGCACGCAAACACTCGCGCAATGGCAGACCAATAACACCACCGGAGACGATCGGCATTCAATTATCGTGCAACCCGGCGCGGGATTCATTTACGAAACCTGGAACGCCTTGCGCGTCGGCACAAATTGGCAGGCAGCGAATGGCGCCATCTTTAATTTAAACACGAATGGCCTGCGCCCGGACGGCGACACGTCCGGTGACGCCGCCGGTTTCCCAATGTTCCCGGCGCTGGTGCGTTATGACGAGTGCGAGCGCGGCGCGGTCGAGCACGCGTGCCGGCTGGTCGTCGTGAAATCTCGTTCGGAACACATTTATCCCGCCCGGCACGACGCCGGATCGGTGGCCGCATCGCAAACAAATTACCCCGCCATGGGCCAGCGCCTGCGGTTGAAGGCGAGCTACGTGATGCCCGCAAATTTCACGAAGGAAGAAAAGGCTTTGGTCTACGGCCTGAAAAAATACGGCGCCATGGTTTCGGACAACAGCAGTTCGTTCTTCTCCATTTCGATCACCCCGGACGACCGCTGGGGAACCGCGTTCAGCCATCTCACCGGCAGTGAGGCCATCGCCGTCACGAACTTTGAAGTCATCCAAACCACTAGCACGAATGAAGGACCGCGCTCGCCCGGAGCGCCCACGGCCAACGCGGGCCCCGACCAATCCGTGTTGCTCGCCGGCGGCGCGCAGTTGCAAGGTGTCGTGAATTTCTCCGCCTCTGCCCCGGTGATTTCATGGAAACTTTATTCCGGCCCGGGCACCGTGACTTTTGCTAACGCAGCCTTGACGAACACCTCCGCCAGCTTCACCGCGCCCGGCGTCTACACCTTGATGCTCAGCGCAGATGATGGCGTGCACGCCGTCGCCTACGATGCCGTGGTCGTTACCGTGATCAACGGCATCGCCATGAGCCTGTCCGTGAACGGCGCCAACGCGAATTTCAGTTGGATCGGCGGCTCCCCGCCCTACGTGTTGCAACAATCAGACACACTGCCCGCAAGTTCCTGGGATGGCGTCGTCACCACAAGCCAGACTAGCGCCGCCGTGCCACTTTCAACCGGCAACCATTTTTTTCGCGTGCAGGCTGCCGGTCCCTAACGACGCTGCGCAAGGCGAGGCGTGAAAAACCTTCCGCTCGTCAATCGTAAATCGTCAATCGTAAATTCCCCCAAAGCTATTCCCCCGGCTCTCCCGAAACCTGCCAGCCGTCGGGACTGTTTGTCAGTGTCAGCGAAACCTCGTTGCCATCGCCATCCATATAGACCGTAAAAATTCTTTCGTTATCAGAAACAGACTCGCGGTCCACGATCCGGTAACCCGTCGCATTGCTCATTTCCAGCGGCCCCGCGTTCGCAAAACTTCCATCGCCCAATGTCGATTGCATTTCCGTGCGCAATTCCGGCGCGAGGCCTGCCAGGTAAGTCTCCTCATCGCCCTCGCTGATGGCCCATGTGAGCGATTCCAACGCGTCCTCGGGAGTATCGAAGCCGGCAAAGGTCCATTGATCACGCGGATAAATATCCCCCGGCGGCAGTGCCGGCGGCGCGTTGCTGGCCATCGCATTGCGCGCGCTCAGAAGCTCGGTGCGCATCCGGCGCAATTCGGCCTGTAGCGTCACGATGTCATTTGTCCGGCGTCGCAGCAATTGAACTTCCTGCCGCAGTTTATCCAACTCCGCCAATTGAATATCCGCGAGTGGCGCGTTCGCCTGCGCGACGGTATTGGAGAGCCGAAAATTCTCGATCTCCAGATCATTCAACCGCGCAAGCAATTGCCGCGATGAATCCGCCTGCGCGGCCAGGCGCCGTTGCGCCGCGCGTTGCATTCCCCACAGCGCAACAATGATCGCCACTGCGGCAATCACCATCACGCCCATGAGAAATCTGCGGCCGGTCATGCCGGATTTTAGGCAACGCCGCGGCCAATTCAAGCTTAGCAGAGTCGTAGGATAGGCATCTTGCCTGTCTCCATATTTGTATTTGCCTCCCTTCCCAAACCGGCAATCATTCCCGCATGTCCAAACTCCTGCTCCTCGCCGCTGTCGGCTTCACCTGCGCCCTCCGCGCTGCGCCTATTC